>SBBR01000110.1 GCA_005239615.1 archaeon | reverse complement strand
GTTCTGGTATGCCAATTTTGACGACGAGCAATTGGCGAAAGTTGATGATTTTAACGAAATTTTGGTGGCAATAGACACCCTGGATGGCTCACAACATTTTTTGCTGCTGGACGAAATCCAGAATTTCCCAAAAGGGAATTGCTCGCGAACCGCCTGCAGCGCCATGGCAGGAGCCTTTTCCTGACGGGAAACAATTCTAATTTGCTGAGCGCCGAGCTGGCGACACATTTGACAGGCCGGCACATGTTAGCCTATGTCTTTCCATTTTTCTTCCGAGAATTCTTGACGCTTGAAAAAAAAGAGCTGACAACACACGAAATAAAACAAAAGTTGCTGGAGTTTGCAACCTATGGCAGTTTTCCGGAACCCATCGTCAAAAAACTCGATTATGCGGTTATATGTCACGGCTCTTTGTCGCGGTCGTTTACAAGGATATAATATCGCGCTACAAGGTCTGGCCATCAAAACCCTGCAGGAAACAGCACACATTTTATCTTCAAATGTGGCAAAGGATTTTTTCGTATAATTCCCTGAAAAACTCAGCCCAAAACACCAGCGTCGTGACGCTTCAGAGATTCGTCTCCTACCTGGAAGAAGCATTTATCTTCTTCGAGGTGCCACGATTGTCCTTCAAACAAAAGGAACAGGAGCGCTCCAACAAGATATACTGTTTTGACAATGAATTCATATAAGCCAAGGCATTCAAAACCAGCCCTGAATTGGGCAAACTGTTCGAGAACATTGTGGGGATTGAACTCAAAAAAGGGGAAATGGAGCACGAGCACAGATTTTTCTATTGGAAAAACCAGCAAAATGAGGAAGTTGATTTCGTAATCCAGAAAGGCCGCTCAGTCCGCAATTGATTTAGATGTGCTTTGACGTGTCGAACCCGGAAACAAAAAAAAGGGAAATACGCGCACTGCTAAAGGCCGCCCCTTACTCCTTTACTCCCCCTTACTATAACCATAGAAGCCTGACTCACGATTCCAGCGCTCCCTTTCCTCTCCTTAATGGTATTCTCGGCTGGTACAGCAGAAAACAAAGCGCCTGACACGGGACTGGAGGCGGTTCCTGCTGCCTGGCAGGCACGGGATATGACATCCGGGCAGCAGCAACTGCAAATGGCCCTGCGACCAAACAGACGGCAACCGTCCAGCGGACTGCATTGATACCGACAACGGGAGGCATTCCACGCGGGGCAAAGTATATTTAGTGGAAGCGGCCCTATATTGCTTGCAATGTCAATGTCCTGGAGCCACATCAACGTCCTGCTCGGCGCGATGCTCTATGCGAGCGGCGTGATTGCAGTAAACATTTTTCTCGAGCCGGCGCATAGGCTCCTTCTTGTTCCTGGCGCGGTAGAGCTGTCCATAATAACCCTCGGCGTTTTCTTCCTCTCATCTTTCTTCTGGGGCAGGGCATCCTTTGTCCTCCTACTGTTCACTGGCCTATGGCTTGGAGGGCTTTTCCCTAAGCACCCGGCTTATGTTGCCCTCGCGGGAATCCCGCTCCTCGTGGCGCTCTCTGGCGGGACTCGCATGGGCGAAAATGCGCAGCTAGACATCAGCGGCAGGGGTAACCTCTTCGAGGGAAAAATCGAGTACATCGAGGCGGCGGTGCTCGCTGCCCTGCTCGCCGTTGCAATAGGATTCCTCACGCCGGGCATACAAATTGGCGATGCGCAGGGAGCGTTAGAGGCTATAGTGAAGGCGCTGGGCGTGGCGTGAACGCAGCCAAAAGGCCCAGCATCGCAAAATAACCCTAATTTACCGTTAAAAATAATCGAAAATATGGTTTCAATAAATAGGCTATTATTGAAAGCCGACTTTCAATTTTAAATTAGCCTATTAAGTGGTTCTATGCAATCCATATGCATGGAAATTGAAACTCTAGCCAGCCAGAACCCATGGTGGAAAACTGCTAACTGGGAGGTGAATGACAGGCACCTCTCGATACTCAGGGAGAGCAAATTCGTTTATGAGAGACTTGGCAATGTGCCACAAAAAAAAGGAGTAATGGTAGTGTACGGACCAAGGCAGGTCGGAAACCCACATGGATTAAAATGGAAATAGCAAAAAAGCTCGGAGCTTCGGAAAAGATTACCGACATAGCATACGTCAATGCCGAAGTGCTGAAAGACAGATTCGACTTCTACGAAACAATGAAAACCATCAACAACATCTATAACCCAACACACATCTATGTCGACGAGGTTAATTCGGTGAACGACTGGGAAAGGGCAGTAAAGGCGCTGGTCGACGAAAACGCTTTCAATGATAAGCAAGTGGTTCTCACCGGCTCGAGCTCAATCAACAGAATGAAAAAAACTGAACAGCTCCCGGGAAGGATGGCGGACGGCCAATACAAGTACAGGTTCTAGCCATTGAGCTTCGCAGAAGTAGCAAGGGTGTATGGGGTCGACATTAGAACGCCCAAAGAGGCAATGGCACGCCTCGACGAGTTAAACGCAATACTATACAAGTACTTCCTCCATGGAGGCTTCATAAAAGCAATGAACAGCTACGACAAAAACGGCTGCCTCGAAGAAGAACTGTTCGCAATATACTCGGCATGGATAGACGGAGAGCTCGTAAGGGTAAAAAAATCTCCCGGAACGGCAACCAACTTAATGGCGAGCATAGCGAAATCACTCACAAACGAAGTGTCATGGACAGCCCTCTCAAAAACAGTTTCCCATCCGACCATTGCCGAGTATGTCGAAACCCTCAATGGCATGTTTGTGACAACCTACCTAGAAAAATCGAGAAAAGCAAAAGCCGGGGCGCCGAAGAACAAGAAAATATACTTTACAGACCCGTTTCTCTACTGGGTAGCGCAATTCCGCGCAAGAAAGATAAGTGGCATAAAAATCGCGGAAATCGATTCGGCAACAATGGGAAAAATCGCAGAACTCACGGCGCTGAAGGAAATGGCCAACACCTTGACCTCTCCCTCAAAGAAAACGAGTTTGAAGCAAGAAGGCACATATACTACCAAAAGGAAAAAAATGTGGAAACAGATTTTTGCGTAAAGTTCGGCAAAAAAACCTTTAATATAGGAAGCAAATTTGGCAACAAAGTAAAGGAAAAAGAGGGCACAATATACCTCACAAAAAACACTTTTGGCCACAACAGACTCCCACTCGCAGTCTTCCTCATAAACCCACAAGAAAGCCTCAAACTACTCGGGTAAAAATGATTGCAAAAAACCTTGCCCTGCGCAATCCTTCAAATGGGAAGAAGTGGGACTTGCGGAGTTGGGAAAGCTGCAGGAAGTCAAAGTTTCCAACTACCCACTATAACTTAACTGTTGGAGAACTTAAGGGCAAACCGACAAGACGAAACTATTGCTTTTAAATATCAGGGCAAACTTATATAATCTCTAACACACAGAATAATTAGTATTCGTTATATTCGGTTAACCGGTGATTGAGTGGGCCTCCTTGACTCTATAAAGGGGATTTACCAGTCCGGCGAAGACCTCTATTATGACGTGCTGGACGGTATAAACGACACCGTGCCTGTTTACAGTATTATAGATCCGATTGACAAGGCCTTCCCGAGTTTTGCCCTACTACTGATTGCATTCATCCTGCTCGTGTCAGGCGGTTTGTTCGCGCTCTTCGGCGGCGTGGAGCTTTTCCCACCTGCGGACACCCTGACCATAACCGTGCTTGACTCTAAGAATGCAGGCATAGAGGGCGCAAAGGTAACATTCAGCAAGGGCAGCGAGGAGATAGCCACTTTGACCACGAACGCCAAGGGCTTTGCGACGCAAGCGGGTTTCAAGAAAGGCGACAATGTTGATGTGACAGTTGAGAAGGACGCCTACCTGACAGTTAGCAGGAGAATTGCAATCAACGAGCTCCCAAAGACAGAGGTTACCCAGCTCCAGAAGGAAAGCGAGGCGTTCACTGAAAAGACAATCACGCTCGTGGACGACCTCGGCTCTCCTGCGAGGGAAGCGCTTACGCTGGAATTTAGGTGCTCGAATACATTCGCGCCGAGCATAGGGACAAAGGAGCTGAGCGCCCGTGATGCGGGCGTTGCAAAGGTGAACGTGCCGGGCAACTGCGAGCGCCTTACTGTCTCGGTAACCGATTCGGTAAAGTACAGGGACATCTCAGGCATCAATGTCACGGGCGAGGACGAAGTCATCAGGCTGCAGGAGGCCGAGCCCGAGGGACAGACAGGCACCATAACAGTGAACGTCACGGATACCGCTGGAACAGGCCTGGATAACATACAGGTCAACCTCTACAAGTACGCTGAGCTTGCACGCGACCCGCATGTTGGGCCCATCGACTCCACTTTCACATCAGGCGGGCAGGCGAAATTCACGAAAGCTGCAGGGGACTACGTCATAAAGACCTACGACAGCGCAGGGGTTTACAGCGAAACAACCTCGGACAAGCTGAGGCTGCAGGCAGGCGGAAGCCAGGTGGTAGCGCTGAAGCTCGTGGAAGGAATCAAGGGGAAAATAAAGGTCAAGGTCGTTGACAAGGCAAGCCAGAATCCTGTTGGAAACGCGAAAGTGAAGCTGGTGTATGGAAACAACCAGGAGCTCACAACGCAAACAGTGAATTCCGATGGAGAGGCACAGTTCAGCATCTCGAGAGAGGTCGAGTACAAGGCGATTGCTACTGCGAAAGATTATGCCCTCGGCACTGTAGCAGGCCTCAGGATTTCCGACACGGTTTACAAGGTTGAGGTCAGCAGGTGCACCCCAACGACCTGCGGCAGCCTCAGGGTGAAGGTGACAGACCAGGACAATAACCCAATACAGAACGCCACTGTGGCGCTTTACAATGCCCAAACGAACTCAATCTCTGGCCATGACACAAGGCCGACTGACATCAACGGAATCGCGAAGTTCAGGGGCGTGAGCTCTGATACATATTACGCATTCGCGTTCAAGGAAGGCTTCTCGGGGAGGAGTGACGCCTCTTCATTCGACAGCGCAAAGGCGGAGAGCGCTGAGGCGGACCTCATCGTGAAAATGGAGGTCGGGGAGGGCATTGTTGCCGTGAGCGTGAAGGACAGCGGGGGCAGCACAATCCCTTTCGCGCAGGTTAGCATCTTCGACGCACGCTCAGGCCTGCTTGTGAAGTCAGACTTCACGGACAACAACGGGTCGAAGGAATTCACGCTCAGGGCAGACAAGAAAGTCTACGCGGTCGTGAGCAGGAAGGACGACACTTCCTTCGCCACTTACACCACAACCATAAAGCCTGTCATCCCATCCGGCACGCAGGCATTTGATGTGACGCTCGAGAAGCGCATACTGAAGGACAACGTGGAACTGCTCTTCAACGGCCTCTACCTCAATGGACAGCGAGCCAACACCCTCAAGGCAGGCCTCACCTACACCGCGAGGCTCAAGCTGCTCATGCCTGAGGAGAAGGATTACCGCAGCGTGGGGGTGCACATCCGCACAGGCGATGACGTCCTTATGGAGAAGGACAAGCTCTTTATAAAGGAAGTGAAGGCGCCGCGCACCTCGCAGACAAGGGCAACAAGGCTGGAGCCGGAAGCGGGAGGATTTGACGAGGCGGATTATGATGTCACTGCCGGAGATGCAAAGTGGGTGAACCTCTACTGGAGCGGCTCGCAGGCAGGCGTGTACGAAATCGAGGCAGAGGTGGGAGTGAGAGACTCGGCTGCGATAGGCGACAGGCTGCCGCTCTACTACAGGGCATGGGGAGAAAAGAGGGAAGGCGACAGGGACAGGTTCCCGGTTGATGAGACAGTGGTGAAGGAGCTCTACGCGAACACGAAGCAGGAGCTCTTCCAGGTCGATACCATAACTCTCTGCGATGACAGTTTCTGCTTCGCCGCTACAATCACTGATGAAAAAGAAGGCCTCACTGAATCAATCACGGAAACCTACAATGCAAGGGTATTCAATCCTTACAATCTCAGGTTCGCCATAACAAACAGCTCCGACTCGAGGATACACAACAACGCGAACCTGCGCGTTAGCAACCTTGACAAGGTCGTGAAGTTCTTCGATTACAAGCTCACCAACGCAGAGACGCGCGAGACAGGCGGCGTGCTGAACGGATTCGAGTTCCCGTTCCTAAGCGTGGGCAACCTAGGGCCCAAGAGCTCGATAAGGTTTGACGCTGGCTTCACCCCGCAGAAGGCGGGCAACGGCATCATAAACATCAGGCTTGTGTCAGACCAGGCGTTAGTGTACAATAAAGCCATTACCGTTATCGTTTCCTCGCCGAACGAGCTGGACGCGCAAATCTCACCTGAGACATTCCTCTCAGGTGTGGAGAACGACATCACTGTAACCGTGAAAGACAGGGCGAACCAGCTCGAGGTGGAGGGGGCGATGGTCAAAGTCAAGGACAGGCATGGCAACCTCGTGGATTCCGCACCTACAGGGATAGATGGCGTTGCGAAGGTAACCCTCCCCGGACAGAGACCGGGCGAGAAGCTGAAAATTGAAGTGGAGAAGCCCAACTACAATGTCAAGGTAATCGAGGTGCAGGTGAGCGACAAGCTGCTCGAGATAAAGCCGGACCAGATTGGCGCAGGCCTGAACACCAAATCCAAACTCGTTTCGGAGGAAAAATTCAGCATCAGGAACATCGCGCCCTACTCGCTCACGATAAAGAACATCTACCTAAGCGGCAATTTCCGCAACGTCATTGACACTGGGAAGGTCAGGGCTTGGCTCGAGAACTCATACAAAGGCATGGTGCTGAAGCCCGATGAGAAGCAGGAGTTCACACTCAAGACCTACCTTACTGAAGATGCGAGGGTGCTCGCGGAAAGGAAGAGCTTTGACGCCGAGCTTACAGTGATTGCTGGCAACTTCGGCCAGGAATGGCTTTTCAATGTGCCCGTGAAAATCGCTGTGGGGTTGGGCGAGGAAGTGGACAACCCGGCGTGCCTTATAGTCACGAAGAGCGAGTGGGTTACAAGCACGACAGGAAAGCCGAAGTACACAGAAGTGCAGATACAGAACAACTGCACTATAGCGGGAAAGCCAGTGCCCCTGATGGACCTCGAGGCGAAGGTTGACTGGAAGGGCAACCAGATTGGCACATACTCGCTCACGTTCAACCTCGACACCGACAACAAGGAAGGCCAGAAGGCGGAATTGCGCTCGGGCTACTTCCGCAAGCTTGTCGGAACGATAAAGCAGGAGCAGGTGATAAGCGCAATCCTCACATTCACGCCATTCGGCGGCGTGAACGGCGTGGCAAACGCTGAAGTGACAATACAGGCCACAAACCCGCTTGACGCGGAGGACCAGGTGCTCACGAACAAAATCAAGACAACCATCACAGCAACCAACCTCGACGAATGCCTCAGCTACGACAAGGAAAGGCTTGTGGTGAAGCAGGGCGAGACAGGCACAATCACTGTAACTGCAACCGACAAGTGCGGCGAGCCAGTGAAGCTCACGCTCGAGAGCAGGCTGAGGACAACGCCGAAGAAGGACTTTACGCTCGAGCCAGGGAAGGCGCAGGCTATAGAGGTGTTTGCGGAGCAGAGCGACCCGGGCCAGTACCCGATTTACCTTACAGGAAAATTCGGCTCGGACGTGAAAAGGCAGCTCACGAAGAACCTGCGTGTGATTGTGAACGCACCGGGCTGCTGGCAGCTCAGCAAGTACGAGTTTGACGTTTATGATTCGCCGCGCTCGGACCTTGACGGCTTTGACACGGCTTCCTTCAGCAACACCTGTGTCGAGAAGCCTGTTGGGGTGAGGGTGAACACCAAGGACTTCATGAAGGCGCTCAAGAACGGGATAGTATGGGGCGTGGCATCCATGGGTCTCACGATGCTCACGAACGCGGCAGACCCTTCGCACGACTGGCTCGGGAGACCGACAGACCCAGTTACTGGTGAGAGGGTAACCAAGGCGCAGCAGGGCGTGGCGCAGGCGCAGAGGGATGTTGAATCGACAAAGAAGGCATATGAGGATGCCCAGCAGAGGCTTGCCGACCTCGAGAAGAAGGCGCAGGAGAAGCCGAACGACGCGCAGGCGCAAAAGGATTTGGCCGCGGCAAGGGAAGCGGCAAGGAAAAACGCCGAAGCGTATGCCGTCGCAAGGGAAGCCGCCAAGAAGGCCGAGCTTGACAAGGTGGTGGCGGAGCAGGAGGCCAAGAAACTCGAAAACAAACTTTTCGCCGCGACCAACCCTGAGAACATGGCCCAGCCAGGCGACACCAAGGGGCTTGGGAAGACAGATTATTCGACAGGGGAGGCTGGCGTTCCACAAAGCCTCGTAAACGGCGAATACGTGTATGAAGCTGAGGAAGACAATTGGTACAGGTACACGGACACTGGCGACAAGGAGAAGGTGACGGACAGGGATTCCATCGACTACCTCAATGCTACGGGAGAGGAAATAGGCGTCCATGGCAACAAGCAGGCCATAGTCGGCCAGCTTCCAACCTCGCCGCCAAATACGACGGCACCAACAGCCACACAGGCAGCACCGGCAGGGCAACAGCCGTCAACGCAGGAAGGGGAACCGTTCAGAAAACTTTCTGCTGAAGAGGAAACAGGGCAGGTCCAGCCAGGACAGGCAGTTCTCGTCCGCACAACCCCATTCGTGGTGCTGCCGCAGGGCTTCTCCGGAGGCGTGACAGGTTATGCCGCCGCTGACACGAGGTCTGTGGCGACGAGCATTGCGGGGCAGCTCGGCGGAGGCATCTTCGCAAATGTGCTGGGCGGTGGGGCTGGACTTGTGCGCGGGCTCTTTGGGACGTCACCATGGGCAGCGGGCGTGCTAGGCCTTGTAGTGGGAACGACAATCTCTTACATGAGCCAGGCCGAGGAAATAAATTTCACGGTTCTCCAGAAGGACGCCGAGCTGAAGGACTTTGCGATGGTGCAGGGCTCTCCCCCTAATGAGCAGGAGGACACCGAGATAAGGCTTGATGTTGAGGGGTTTGGGACAGGAGGCGCTCCCACTGCACCACAGCCGCTTGTGAACAACCCCAGCCTCATCTCACAGGGCTCGGAGACATTTAGGCTCACTTTCACTAACGCCAGCAACCTCATAACGACAGGGGACAAGCCGAAGTACAAGACGCTCAAGGCCGAGGGCATAAGGCACAAGTACAAGGACAAGGTATACGACAAGGACGATTTCATCAATGAGCAAGGAGGGATTGCTGACACGTTCTTCACCTCGAGCGTGCTCGACAAGACCAGGACGAAGCTCGAGGAAGAGGAGCCGCAGCCGCTTGAGCAAAGGTGGAGCCTCGAGTTCAACTCGGTGCCGCCACAAGTCGAAACTCCCCAACGCCCGGATTTGCTACTCAACTGCCAGGCCGGGGAGAAGGTAGGGAGCACTGGAAAGGATGCGCTGCCCAAGGTAAAGTTCGCGTGGAGCTGGAGCGCAATAGAAGAGAAGGCATGCAACGAGGACAACCCCAACGGAATCTACTGCGACGCGACGCAGTTTAGCATCGCGCTCCTCAAGAAAATCCACTTGGTTTCAGAGTACGTTAAGAGCAAGGGCTCGGAATTCCAGTGCCCATCACCTGTGGAAGACGAGCCGGCGAAGAACGAGATAGGGCCACAGGATGTCGGCATTGAGAGCGTCTCAATTACAAAGAGCGGGAAGAAGATAGAGATCATTGCAAAGCTCACGAACACAAACCCTGGAGAGGTTGGGGCGAACGTGAAGGTGAAGGCCGTGAAGATAGGCAGCCAAGGAGAGGTGCAGTGCCCCGACGGAGCGCAAAACTTAACCATCAACGGCGGCGGCACGAAGGAAGCGCGCTGCACATTCCCGGAGCTTGCAGAGGGCTACTGGCAAGCCAGGGTGGAAATCACTCCGAGCATTTCGTGCGAGAAGTGCGGCGACAGGGCCGCAACAAACTCCCTCTCGAGGAACTTCTTCTCGGGAAGGAGCGGGCTGCAGCAGTGCTCGCCATACAGCACGGCAAGGCTGGACAAGTTCCTGCAGGCATCGGGCATAACAGGGGGCGAGGCTTATGTGAAGATGTCCAAGTTCAGGGCGAGGCTCATGGCAGATGGCTACAGCAACGACTTCCAGCGCGATTTCGACCTGGCCCAGAGGCAGGCGTTCTTCAGGACGGACTCTTACTACATGGAGCAGCCCGGCCTTGGGGATTACTTCAGGGAGCCTAAGCTGTTCTCGTTCGACGCGTATAGCCAGCCGGACTTCACATTGCCTGGCCCTGGAACATACGATGTCACGGTTGACATCAACTACAGCGATAATTCCTGGGAGCTGTTCGACGCAAAGGGCAACCCCAAGGCGAAGATAACCATTAGGATGGAGAAGCTCCGGCAAGCAGAGCCCGACTCGCCCTTCTACTACCTGCCCCTTGACGGCCTTGTGGGAGATGGCGGGAGGACTGGGTATGGAGTGAACTTCAACGGCGACAGCATCCTCGTGGACAACAGCCCGAACCCCCTCAGGACAGTTGAGATTGCCGGTTCCTCGCCGATACAGGACGGGTTGCTCACAGTGAACAAGGCCAAGAGCTTCAAGGCAATGCAGGTGGACAATGCAGGGGTCGTAGCCAACCTCAACAGGGCGCAGGGTAGCCCGCAGCTCCTTTTCCAGCCGAGCAATGCGACGCCAGTGATACTTCAGATTGACAAGAAGAGCGGGAGTGACGCCTACGCGGTCTACCAGGTCGGGGTGGATGGGGATGCCGTTGATGTGGGACCAACCCTCGCGAAGTGGAACGGGGTCGGGATACTCTGTAGGGCGTTCAACGACGAAATCCTCGCGCAGCAGCAGAACGTGCCGGACACGCACATGATAAGCGCGAGCTGCTCCGTAGCAAGGAGCGGCGACAGGAGCTTATACACACTTGAGTTCTGCGGCGAACCCAAGAGGTTCGGCACAGCCTCCTACGAGACAATCTTCTACACTCCACAGGACTCAGACAGCTTCATAAAGCTTGCGGGCGCGGCCTCGGATTCCGCGAGGCTCATAGGCGTGAGGACAAAGGCACAGAACATCGAGCTGAACGGCAATGGCATAACTAGGAAAATCACCTCGCTGCAGGACATCTTCGATCTTGTGGGAGAAGAGTACATGTGCGTCTCGAGCACCAACATAAACGCCGAGTTCTTCTGGAACCCGAAAAAAATCTACGACATCATCAACAGCAAGGAAGAGGATGCAATCAACGCGTGCATCGCCTCGGAGAGCTCGAACATAAAGGCGGGATGATAGCTCACCGGCTCAAGCAGGCCGAACAAATTTTATTGAGTGATGAAATTGCGCTTGCCAAGAACGCCACGAAGAGTGCCTAGAATACTTCCGAAAAAGGGGCCTCTCCACCCAAGGGAAAAGCCGCCAATCATCGTGCACTTTCCAAGGGGCATCCGCAAGGAAGTCGCGGTTCTCGAACCGATACTTTCCCACCCACAGTTCCTTTCAAGGATAAGGGTTGCTGTTCTCCATACGCTCAAAACTGGCAACGAGGGTCAGGCCAATTTTTTATGTAGGCATAATAAATACGTTATCGATTTCGGGAAAAAAACAATTCAGTGCGACAGGGTCTTATCAGGCGGGCCTTTCGGGGGGCAAGAATTTAGTACGAGCCTGCGTGGAAAACCACTTTTGCGGGACGAGGACATCGAAGTTTCCAAAGAGCTCCCCGCTTTCGAATTTAATTTCCACACCCACCCGGAGCAAAGGGGCCAAGAAGGTCAAAGTTGTTGGTTCAGCCAAGGGGATTTGACGTGGAGTGCCGGCTCAATGCAGGCCATTGCCGCGGTCCCTGTGCAGCAGAGGCACCGCGGTTTTGTCAGCATCAACTTCCTTTTCGCAAGATTCCCGAAGACATTCTTTCCAGAAAACTATTCAGCATTGGAGGATGAGC
>SBBR01000047.1 GCA_005239615.1 archaeon | reverse complement strand
TCCATATTTAGGATTATTGGAGAAAATAATTAATATATTTTTCTATTTGTCAAATTCCTTGGCCGGAAGCCTTATTTTTAAGGTAGCAGCCATTTTCATCATGGCGTTCGATGAAATGAACTTCTCCAGAGCCCTGGTGAGAGACTGGGGCGATTTCATTGATTGGGAGAAACGGAGGAAGGGCGAGAATGGCTTCCTCTCCAAAACCCTGCAAAAATACAATTGCAGGAAAATATTCAACTCCTGCCTCGGCGACGGCTGCGATTCAGTATTCCTGCTGAGGGAGGGTTTTGATGTGCTCAGCAACGACCTCTCCGTTGAGTTCATCAAAAAGGCCCAGCAGAACGCGCGCAGGCACAGCGTCAAGCTCGCCGTGACAAGCCATGACTGGCGCGGGTTGGACAGGCACCTTCCCGAAGGCTCGTTTGATTGTGTCTTGTGCCTCGGCAATTCCCTCACACACCTCTTCAGGAAAACCGACCAGCTCAAAACGCTCAAGCAGTTTCGGCGCCTGCTGGCAAAAGGTGGCATCCTGATAATTGACGAGCGCAACTACCAGTACATCCTAGACGAGCGCGCGGAAATACTGGATGGCAATTTCAGGTACTCCGGAAAATACGTGTACTGCGGTAAAAAAGTCATTGGCTCTCCTGTAAAGATTTCGCGCAGGAAAGTGGTCTTCGAGTACCTCAACACTGAAACCGGCGCCAAGCACTATTTGGAACTCTATCCGTTCAGGCGCGGCGAGATGCTTTCACTCCTGCGCGAGACAGGCTTCTCAAAAATCACCCGATACTCGGATTACAGGAATGGTTTCAGCCCAAAGGCGGACTTCTACACGTATGTTTGCGTGAAGTAATGGTTTTATCCTCTTGCCCAGTATTATTCACATGGAAAAAATCCCAGCCTCCTTTTTGCGCTCAGGGCACAGGAAGGAAATGTGGCGCAACGCGCAAAGTGTAATTCGGAAACTCAATAAGGTTTTGCCGGTCAAAGCCATTTACCTGCGTGGGGAGCTTCGCCTCGCGCAAGAAACGGCCCGCGGACGTTGACTTCATCATCCTGCTCAAGACAAGGGTCGGGACAAAAAAAATCTAATTGGTCAGTGGTTTTCGTTGTGTGCCCTGACAACGATTTTAGAGCGCTAGTGGTGGAGGACGCATCGAAGTGGATGAGGCAGAAATTCGGCACGAAAAAGGTGGCTTTTCTAAGGTTGAAATGAATTCGCTGCGTTGTGATTCAATGAGCAAGCAAAAGCCCGTGATTTCAGCTGACCATGCAATCAACTGGTACATCGACAATTATGTGATGAATCCGAACAATGCACTTATGGACGATGAGGAGCTGCTCGACAGAATTTTCAATGCGACTGAGGCGTTGCGTTCCGAGTTGAAAGGTGGAGGATGACTCATGCCGAATTCCTGGCTTTTGTGAAGCGCATAGGCTTGCACGAAAAGGTTTACCGCTACCAGAAGCCGAAGCCTACCGACTGCGAGATTTGCAGGAGGCTCGGAATAAAGTGAGCAGTATAGTTTTTTATATATTTTCTTATACATTTTCTGCAGGTGATTTTTATGGCAACTCAGGTTCTTGTGAAATTCAGGGGAACTCCAGAAAAGGTGCTGAAGACCCTTGTCAAGGAAGGCATTTTCGGCACGAAAAGCGAAGCCGTCAGGGCTGGGGTAATAACCCTTGGGAAAGAGTACAGTCTCCTGAAGCCAGCACGGTATTACAGGGAAAAGCTGGAGAAGGGCCTCGCCAAGGTCAGCCCGAAGGACATAGAGAATGCCCTTGAAGAGCTAGAGGAATGAGCGATGAGAGTTTTCCTTGACACAAATGTCTTTGTCAACGGATTGCGGTATCGCGACAGTAATTCCGGTAAAATTCTAGATTTGGCTGAATCAAAACAGATTCGTGCCGTTACATCCGAATTTGCTCTGGTTGAGGTTGCTAGAGTCCTGAGGCGCCTGAAAGGGCGCCAGTATTCCTATTGGGCAATAAATTATGTCAAGAGCATTTGCTGGGTCGTGCCTAGAAGGAAAATAACTAGGTTTTTGGTGAAACTAAAAGGCACAATAAAGGACAAGGATTTGGAGAACATAGCTACTGTGAGAGCGCTTGGCTTGCAATGGCTTGTTTCCAATGATAGGGACTACGTTGATTTTCCTGAATACAAAACTCCAAGGCTGTTTGTGGCGCTGCTTGGCCTTGAGCCAGAGAACACAGAGTACTGAATTTCTTCCCCCTAATAAAATCCTGCACTCACGTCGCCATGAGGTACGTCATGTAGTCGAATATCCACAGCGTGAGCGCGAAAAACCCCATCCATGAAAAGAACCCTTCCGAGAAGATGTTCATGCCCGCCTCTGCAAGGATTCCGAGCAGCGGGAACACGATTGCGCCGATGCCTGTCGCGAGGAGCAGCCTCGTTATCCAACCCATTTTTTCACCACGTTTCCTTATTTCAGCCCAAGCAGAAATGTCATAACCACGCCCCCGCTGCCGACCAATGTTCCTTTCCAGCCCCACTTCGAACATGGCCTTTGGCTCATGCCATAAAGATGTTGTAGATTATGTACACGCCAAGCCAGTGCAGTGAGAGTATCTTGAGCATGTGCCTTTTCAGCGAAGGCGTGCTCTCTATCCAGATTGAGAGCGCTGTCCTACTCGTGTACAGCAGCGCGAGAAACCCAGCGCCGAGCAGAACCCAGCCGCTCGCCTGCGCGAAGCTCAGCTCCGTGAAGAGGTCGTACACGAAGAAGAGGAACAGCCATATAGTGCCGAGGAAGCTCTTGCTCTCATCCAGTATGTTTGCGGTAGCGTAGAATATCGCTACCCAAAGAAGGTTGTCCATGGCCAAGCCTATGAACCAGCCGAAGTCAAGGCTGAGCGCGTGGCTTATCGCCTCCAGTATCACTTTCCCACCAAAATCCTTCGCTGTAAAAATCCTCCTTTCCGGGAGGTAATATTGGTGCGGTTAGGCAAAAAAGTAACCTTTTGGTTACATAACCAAACGGTTTAATAATTCCCGAAAGCACATATTATGCATGAATGTTATGAAAACCCCGAAATAGTGGAACTGTCGTAATCACTATGGAGGTGGAATAATGACATTCTATGCAGGTTTGGATGTTCATAAGGAACAT
>SBBR01000119.1 GCA_005239615.1 archaeon | reverse complement strand
TTGCCCCCCATGCCTTCCGAAGCCAATTCCTCCTCCACTAGAGTGGCCTGCATGAGGCCTGTGGCTGCCGTGTATTGGATGGGGATGCCCGTGAGCGTGACCGAGGCCTCGCCCGCTCCCGCCGCGGAAGCCCTCGCTTCTGCCCATGCGCCTCTGCATCGGGATTATCTCGGCCTGCGGCGTGGGCTCGTGCTTTATGTTCAGGGAAGAGTTGCGTAGCACGCTCCTGAAGTTCATGTGGTCGTGCGGCACGAGCAGGGTCAGCGCCTTTCCCTCATCGCCGGCGCGCGCCGTCCTCCCTATCCTGTGGATGTACTCCTCCGAGGTCTTCGGCACGTCGTAATTGTAAACGTAGGAAACTCCCCTGATGTCGAGCCCGCGCGCGGCCACATCTGTCGCGACCAGGATGTCGATATGCTCCTTCCTGAGGGAATCGAGAGCCTTGAGGCGCCTGTTCTGGGTGAGGCCGCCGTGTATCGCCATTGCGTTGAGGCCATTCTTGTGCAGGTTTTTCGCAACAATGTCAGCTTCCCTCCGCGTGCTGCAGAACACCAGCGAAAGACCGACGGTGTTGGCCCTGAGCAGGTGCACGAGCACGCCGAACTTCTCCGAAGGCGAAACGTCATAATAGACCTGCTTGAGGAGGCTGGGGTCAACGTACTGCTCCGCCTTGACGCTCGCGGGTGACTTCATGTACTGGCTCACAAGCTTGTCAACATCACGCGTGTAAGTGGCGCTGAAGAGGAGTGTCTGCCTCTCCTTCGGCACGGCTTGCACTATCCTCTCCACGTCATCATAGAAGCCCATGTCGCACATCCTGTCGGTCTCGTCGAGTACGAAGAACTTCACCTTGTCCAGCCTTATGGTTCCCTGGCCAAGGTGGTCCAGAATCCTACCGGGCGTTCCCACAACTACCTCGCACGAGCGTAGCGCGTCCTTCTGGGGGTTTATCGCCACGCCGCCGAAGACCGCACAGACCTTTGTGCCTGTGTGCTTCGCGAACGACGCCAGCGAGTCAGCGACCTGTACGCAGAGCTCTCTGGTAGGGGTGAGGATTAGCGCCTGAATGCCCTTGCCCTTCTGGATTTTTTCCAGTATCGGGAGGCCAAAGGCCGCGGTTTTCCCCGAGCCGGTGCTGGATTGTCCTATGACATCCCTGCCCTTCTGCACCTCCGGGATGGCGGCAAGCTGTATCGGCGTGAACTCCGTGTAGCCGAGCTCCTTTATGGCCTTTACAAGGTCAGAGTGGAGGGAAATTCCATCAAGCTTCATCTATGATTCCAATCCTAGAATTCAATGCAATAAAATAATTCCACTTCGTATGCTTTATAAAGGCATGGCTGGTCCTGGATGGATTTGGCCCAAACCTCCCAAAAACCCACTGCACCGGAAGCCGGGAGGCAAAAATCCAGTTCTGGGCTGGCCTCTGCTACACTTTAAAAAATCTTTAAGACAATATTCCAATGACAAAGGCCAAAGGCATTGTTCCAGTGCCAGAAAAAGCATGGTTTTTTGGAGGGTGTTCAAAGACATGAAAGAGTCTACAAAGGCAGGGATGAATGATATTTTCGCGGAATTCGCCGGGACGTTAGTTCTGGTGTTTGCAATTACGGCTTCAATTGCCGGCTCGCTGCAGTTCACCGAATCCTTCGGCGCGCTCAACCTCGTTGTGGTCGCCTTCACTGCCGGTCTTGTGCTAACTGTCCTAATCAACACTTTTGGCCCTGTCTCCGGCGCGCACTTCAACCCTGCTGTCACAGTTGGCCTCTGGTTTGCCAACAGGTTTCCGAAGGAAAAAGTCAGCACATACCTTTTGGCGCAGTTTTTGGGCGGCATTCTTGCAAGCGCGGCGCTGTGGGCCATAGTTCAAAAAGAGGCGCTGGGAGCCACGACCGCCGGCAATTTCGGTGTGATATCAGCAGTGCTGATGGAAATTGCCGCAACCGCCATCTTCATGCTCACAATTCTTGCCGCAACCGGCAAGGATGCAATTGCCCAAAGGGCGGGAATGACGATAGGCTTTTGCCTGCTCGCGGCGCACCTCTTCGCAATCCCCTTCTCCGGCGCGTCGCTGAACCCTGCGCGCTCGCTCGGACCGGCGCTCTTCGCTGGAGGAAAGGCGCTCTCGCAGCTGTGGGTTTACTTTGCAGGCCCAGCAATTGGCGCAGTGATTGGTACGCTGGTATACAAGGGGATTTTCGAGAAAAAATAATGTCCTCATGGCCAATAAAAACCTCCAGCTGAGCACCGCCCGGCATGAGGCTGCTGTGGATAGGACAACCCCAATGAAGTCCGGGTCTTTTTGGGTTGATGATTTTAAAATAATTGCATTGTGTGATTTTCATGGACCTCGGCATGCTTGTCCTCACTGTCCTCGGCCTCGCGCTCTTCGAGGCCGTCACTTCCATAGACAACGCCGTGATAAATGCGGATGTGCTCCGCACGATGTCCCAGCGCGCTAGGAAGTGGTTCCTGCTCTGGGGCCTCCTTTTCGCGGTTTTCGTGGTGAGGGGCCTCCTGCCTTTTGTGATAATCTGGCTCGCGAACCCTGGCCTCACGCCATCCGATGCCATTATAGCCACATTCAGCTCCGACAGCCTTGTCTCTGAGTCAATCGAGAAATCCAAGCCGGTTCTGCTCACGGGCGGAGGCGTTTTCCTGCTCTTCCTTTTCCTGCACTGGCTTTTCGTAGAGCCGAAGAGCTACGGCCTGAGGGGAGAGAGGACCTTGCACGGCTACGGCATATGGTTCTACGCAATCGTCTCGATACTCCTCACTATTATCGTGTGGTTCGGCACGCAGCAAAATCCCGGCCTCGCCTTCGGCGCTGTCGTGGGAAGCACTGCATTCTTCATCACCCACGGCTTCAAGCAGAACGCCGAGGAACAGGAGAAGAAGCTCATGAGCGGCCATCCCATGAGCGACTTCTCGAAAATACTCTACCTAGAGGTAATCGACGCAACATTCTCCGTCGATGGGGTGATAGGTGCTTTTGCCTTCACGCTTTCAGTGCCACTCATACTGCTTGGCAACGGCCTCGGCGCGTTTGTGGTGAGGGAGCTGACCATGCACAACATCGAGAAGGTGAAAAAATACAGATACCTCAAGAACGGCGCGATGTACTCGGTGTTCTTCCTTGGGGTTGTGATGCTGCTCGACGGCTTCGGTGCCCGCATACCAGAATTTGCTTCGCCAATCGTGACCTTCGCGGCGATAGGCTACTTCTTCCTGAAGTCCAAACTCGAACTGGAGAGGGAAGCGAAAAGGAAAACAGGCGACCAGCACCAACA
>SBBR01000056.1 GCA_005239615.1 archaeon | reverse complement strand
TCCGTTGGCGGTAGTTTATGAGACCCCGCCAACCCAAATCCCTGCGGGAATTTCCGTTGACGGAAAATGCTTCGCTGGGCTTCAGCCCGCGGCGCTCAGGCAGAAATATCCAGAGCACATAGAAGAATACGAGACGATACTTTACTACAAAATACATGGGGCACGGAATTACTGCCCTTTTTTTAGGTAGTTCTTTCCCACAAACCCCTCAATTTTGTCAAATGCCTCGGAGAGGACTTCTTCAGGCGGCAAAAATACGATGCGGAAATGGTGCGTGCCTTTTTTCTGCCCGAAGCCCTCGCCGTAGACGCACAGTACTCCAGTTTCCCTGACAAGCGAAATTATGAATTCTCGGTCGGAGTCGTTTGGCAGGGGAAAGTTTATGCGTGGGTAAGCGTAGAACGCGCCCTTTGGCTTAACACAGCTCAGGCCTTCGATTTCGTTGAGCCTTTTAAATGTCAGGTCACGGCGCTTCTGCAGCTTTGGGATAAGCTCTTTTAGGTGGTCCTGTGGGCCTTTAAGCGCTGCTTCCATTGCGAACTGAACCGGCGCCACAGTGGAGAGGCGCAGGCGTGAGATTTTCTTTATAGTCTCAAAGTAATCGTTGAGGGCGCCTTGTGGGTCGTGCCTGTAGAGCCAACCTCCGCGAAAGCCAGGTGCAAGGTAGTTCTTCGAGATACTACCGAATGAAACGACAGGAACGTCGCCTGCGATTGAGGCCATCGAGGTGAATTTTTCGCCGTCGAAGAGGAGCTGGTCGTAGGTTTCGTCCGCGAATATGGGTATTTCATGGGCGCCCGCAACATCAATTATTTTTTTTAGCGTCGTCTTCGAGGAAACAGAGCCAGTGGGGTTGTTCGGGTTTATCACGAGGATTGCGCGGGTCTTTTTATTCACCTGCTCCTCTATCTGCTCCACGTCAGGCTGCCATGAGTTCTCCTCGTCGAGCCAATACTCATTCAGGGGGCATTCGAGGAATGAAAGCTCCCCAGAGAAAATCGAGTAGCCGGGGCTAGGAATGAGCATGTTCTCGCCGCGGTTCAGGAGAGCCTGCATCGCGGTTATTATGGCCTCGCTTCCACCCACGAAAGTTATGGCGTCTTCCGCTGTAACGCCCGGCGCGCCCATCCTCTTCGCGTAATTTGCGACCGCCTGCCTCGCGCCGATGTAGCCGAGGGAATCGGTGTAGCCCTCTGCCTTCTTTCTATTTTCATCAATGGCGCGCCAAAGGTGCTCCGGCGTCCTGTAGTCGAACACCATCGGGTCGCCGATGTTAAGGTAGAGCACATTCTTCCCGACCTTCTCGACTTCCTCGGCGATTGGCACGACGTCGCGCGTCGCGTGCCTTATGAGGCCAGCCCTCAGCGAAGGGGGTATTTTCCGCATGCCCATAGGTTAGAGTTGGTTGGCAAGGTTTTTATTCGAGGGCGGTGCAGGGCGCTGTGCATTTGCCCCGTAGCAACTTTATCCTTGAATGGCTGGCATTCCGGACCCAACCGGACAATTTTTTTGTTTTTGTTCCGGATGGGGCAAACCCTTCCTGCCACGAAAAGCCTTTTATATAGAAAACGCACTAGTAAAGTCAACAATGATTGAAAACATCAGGAAGCTCGGCCTGAATGAATACGAGGCAAGGGCGTACAGGGCGCTTCTTTCATTCGGCCCGTCACAGGCTATCGCCGTGAGCAAGAAGGCTGGGATACCGCGTGCAAGGGTCTACGACGTGCTTTTCTCCCTCGAAAAGAAAGGGTTTGTTGGGAGGGCACCCTCAAAGCCGGCGAGGTATTCAGCTCTGAAACCTACATCGGCAGTTGAAGTGCTTGCAAAGGCGAGGTCGCAGCAGCTCGAGGCTGAGTTTAGGGAGATCAGCGCTGTGGCTGAGGCGATTGAGAAAGCCTCGTCGCCGCAGCATCAGGGATTTCAGGAGTCCGCCGTGCTCGTGGAGGGCACAAAGAACATTTACGCCTTCATAACTCAGAAGCTAGACTCGTGTAGGGAATCTGTCCTAATTAGCAGCACGGCTGAAGGCCTGCGCAACAATAGGGCATTTTTCTCCGACCGCTTCCGGCAACTTGAGAAGGGCGGGGTGCAGGTAATTTCAAGGCAAACCGACGGTCTGCGATTCATAGTCTTTGACCGCCACTCTGTCCTACTGTTCCTGAACGATTCAGGAAGAGGTGAGGAATCAGAGAAGGCGCTGTTGGTTGGGAGTCCTATCGTCGCAAGGCACTTCTACGGTAAAGGGAGCGAGATTTAGCGGCCGGCGTTTGTGATGTTGTTGTTTCAGTGTCCCGACAAATAATTCTTTGGTCTTCTGCTGATTATCTTTTTCCCCCGACTTTTCCTTTTTCCCCTTCTCGGGATTTCTTTCCGCCCCAGCTCCTGTGTCGTTTCGGGATGGGCTTTACTTGCCGCCTCCTGCTCCTGCTTTGCCGAGTGCATTTCCTTTTCAACTGACTTGTAAGCGCTGTAGGCTATGAGAAGTATGACCACGACCACGAGCCCCGCAAGCAGGCCTGTTGAAACGTTTGCGAGGCTGAAGAAGCCCGTTCTTGCAGCAACATTCCACTGCGCCTTTTCCACGGCACCTTTGTTATTATCAGCCACAACCACTTGGGCGTTATAGTCAGCGTCCGTGTAGCTGCCTTCGTTGGCGTCCTCAATCACTGTGTCCTCCTCCAATGGTTCCTCAGACCCCGCCTTGTTGCTCACAGTAAGGTTCACGCTGCCGCTTGCCCTGTAGCCCCTGTCGGTTTCTGCGGTTATGGTTATGGACTCTGATTTGGCCAGGTCGAATGGTGGGGTGACAAAGAAATTGACTTCCTTCCTCGAGCCTACTCCCACCTCGACTGTTTCGTCTGCAAACTTGACATACCGCCTGTCGGCACTGAGGCTCACTTCCTGCGTTACTTTGCCATTGTTTTCGACGAAAATGGAGAACTTTTTTCCTATTGCAGAGTTGGAGTCTATTTCAGCTGATGGGAGGATGACGTCAATGCCAAAGCATGTCCTGTTCGGCAAATAGGTTATACCGGCCTTTGCTTCAGCCTCTGCCTTTTCGGAGACCGCCTTCACCACCAGGTTCTCATCGGTCGCCCCTTCGGGTGCCTCGGCCCTTAATCTTAATTTTTCCTTTGAGCCGGAAGCCACTTCCACCTTTTCAGGCCCCGTAACCCATGCCGGCGAGTACTGCAACCTGAACTCCTGCTTCTGAGTGCCAAGGTTTACAATGGTAACACTTTCCTCTTTCTGAACTGCCTTGCAAAGCTCCAGCCGCGACAGGTCGAGCGAGGCGTTTCCGCAGTCGCTCACTTCAATGCTGAAACTTTTCTCGTATGTAAAGTGCTCAGCCTCGAGCCTGAGGGTGAAGCGGGCAACTCCTTTTCCACCTATCCCATTGTTGTCAGGTACCTTCGAAATATCCAGTTCGACCCCGAATCGCTTTTCCTCTCCCGGCTGGATGGAGATTTTCGCTGTGTCCAGCCTTGCGCTTATCCCATGCATGCTTGGTTTCAGCTCTATCGGCCTTGCTCTGTTGTTGAGGACTCTGAACCTGTACACAGGCTTTTCCTCGGCACAGGACTTATCTGCGCCCTCAAGTTTGTTTACATCCACGCCATAGCAGTCCTCGAGCCTAACCATTGTCTGCCGCATGGTCGAGTAGTCGAAGGAAGTGCCTTCAATGCGGAGGACAATCGGGTAGTCACCGGCTTTTTCGTTGGTGGGGGAGAAATTGACCTGCACTCCTGCCTCCTTTCCCGGCGCGATTGTAACGCTTTCGCTTTGGAGGCTCGCGAACTCGGGGCCTGCGAGTGAAAGCCTGAAAGTGTCCTTGTTCTTACCGTCATTCCTGACCTTTAGAACCGCGATTGACTTCTCCTCCTGGCACGCCCTGAAGCCGCCCGCCTCCGCAGCAGTAGGGAGGACAACGCTGACGTTCTGTCCCTGCGAAATGACATAAGTGCCGTTAGTTTCCGAATAGAACTCCGGGTTTACTAAGGAGGCCCTCACGCTGAATTCATGCAGGCCGAGCGAGGTTTCACACGGCGCCTTCACTTTCAGCACAACCCTTTCCGGCCTCCCTTTCTCCACGCTGAGAGACTTCCTGTCGAGGCTGTACCACCCTTCAGGCAGGCCTGTTACATTAATTTTCACGTTCTCGGTTTTCTGGTTCTGGATTGTGGAAATGTTCGTGAAGAGGAGTTCGTAGATTTTTTCCTCGCACTGGCTTGCATTCTGCTCCTGAGGTGAAATCTGGAGCCCAACGCTGTGGCCCTGCTCGATGATTAGCGTGCAGTCCTTTGTGATTTTCTCTTCGTCCCCCTCTACCACGACCTTGGCAGTGAACTTTCCGGGACTTGCATAGCACTCTGACACAGAGAACACTTTGACGTCTGTGCACTCGCCTGCTCTGAGGAATGCTTCTTCTGGCACAACGCTGAAGAGGCCGTTCCCGCCATCGGTGGCCATGCTTATCCTGTAGGTGTTGGTGGTGCCATCATGGTTACAGAGCTGGAGGTAGCTTGTTGAGAGCTCGCACTGGGTTGAGGCCATGGAGCAGGAGCCGTTCAGCACTACAGCGCCTGCATCAGCCGCGAAAACAACCAGGAAAAAAATTGCCGGAGTCAGAAGGGCTTGCCACGGTGCAGACCTGCTTGCATGGTTCGCGCCTCTGGAAAAGTATTGTCGGGGTATAGTGTTATTATTGTCCTCGGGCATTTTAGTCCGCCGTCCCGCCTTGATTTGATTTGCCACTATCAAGTAGTGTCACGACCAATATTATTGCAGCGAGAAGGATTATAATAGCTGCCCCTGCTAGGAAAAGCGTGCCTGAGGAGCCAAGGGCCACCAAACCGGCTGTGCCATCCTTCCCCATGCCACCATCACTCGCACCATCAATGCCCTTCCCATTTACGCCTGTTTCCGCTTTTTCAGCCCCTGCCCTATTGTTTGCCCTGACTTTAATCGTGATGTCCTTGGAAACCGTGCGCCCGTCGGCTGTGGCCTCGAGCTTCGTGAAGTAAGTGGCGGTTACCGCATCCGGTTGAGCGAATACCTTGGCGGTAACTGTTGCGCTCTTTCCCGCGCCAATGTTGCCAACGCCCTGCGGCAGGAAGGATACATCATCTCCGAGCCCTGTCATCCTAAGCTTCACGTTTTCAGCCGCTGATGTGTTGGGGTTAGTGACCACGAACTGGACAAGTTTTTCCTTGCCAGCAACCAGCTCTAATTCAGTCGGATAACTGGTCATTTCAAGGCTGCCAAAGCCCGGCCTTTCAGTTGCCTCCAGTACCCTGAACCTTAGACCCAGCCTTGCTTCCTTTCCACCATAGGTTGCCCTGAGCGTGGTTGAGTACTTCCCTTTTTCAGCCTCGGGGCCGGGAACCACGAACACATGCACTTTCCTGCCCTCGCCCTTTGTGAGCCTTATAGAGGGGTCTGACACTTCCACGTTCATGCCTAGAATCGGCCTGTCGACCGCAAGCCTCACGTCTTCCGTGAATGCGCCCTTATTCTCGACCGTGACCTCGAACACCTGCCTGCTGCTCGCGGAGCCCTGCCTCACTTCGAGGTCGTTGGCCTTCACGCTCAGGGCGACAGAGTGCTCGCCGCCCACTTCTACCTTAACGGTTTCCTGTTCCTCCTCATGCTGGTTCCACGCGTAGACCTTCACATCGTGCAAGCCAAAGCCCTGTTCAGTGGCCGTGGATGCCCTCATCACGACTTCCCTGCTGCCGTTTGCCGGCAAGAGGACGCTTGCCCTTTCAAGCTGCACTGAAACGTTCCCATCAGCGCCAAGCTCGACTATTTGGTCGGTGTCGCTCAGGCTCACGAGCCTAATTGTGAAGTTTCTGGACTCGCCCCTCATTATAGCCCTCCTCTCCGGGCTCACAGAAAGGTCAAAGTAGTTCTTCGCGCATTCCACCAGTCTGAACGCGACCTCCCTCTGCACGAAAGTGTTGTCATAATTTGCCCTCACCTGCACCTTGTAGTCGCCCGTTGCAGTGGTTTCGTTGACGTGCAGTTCCATGTCCGCCTCCTCCAACGAACCAGCGTTGACGGAGATGCGCGGGAACTCGAACCTCGGCAGGAATAGCTCGTGCTGGGTGCTGAGGGTTATTTCCTTCCTGCTTCCGGTGTTGTTTGTCACCCTGAGCCTGAGCTTCTGGAGGAAAGGCTCATTGCAAATGTAGTAACTGCCTGCCCTTTCAATTGCGACCTGTTCGCTAGTGTTCACTACCCTTACAAGCAGGGTCTTCGTTTCGGAAAAATCTGTGCTGCCGAGGCTAAAGCCTATAATATGGGTGCCCGCAAGCGCATTCCTGAGGGCAGTGATTGTTACCCAAACACTTGTCTCCTCGCCCGCATCGAGGCAGAAGCTTTTTTGCGACGGCTGGGCATAGAATTGCCTTCTTTCCTCGCCACCGAAAACCGCCGCAATTGTATAGCATGTTTCAGCGTCGGTGTTGTTCCTGACAGTTACCATTACCCCTGTTGTCTGGCCCGCTTCCAATGCAAGAGTGCCCATGTCAAGCGAGAATGAAGTGCTGGGCTGCTGCCCCGCGGCAGTTGTGGAATCCCTGACATTAAAGCTGAAGGTGTCCGCATCTCCCAAGCCAAAGGAATTCATAGCCCTCACGGTTATCTCATTTGCGCCAGTGCCATCCTTTGCAGGAGCCTTGCAGCTGATGAAGTAAGTGTCCTGTAGGAAGCAATCTATCAGTTCAGGGTTCGACTGGCCGGCAATTTCGTACGCGAGCGTGTCGGGAGAATTGGCGGCGT
The DNA here is from genome assembly GCA_005239615.1 of archaeon. Taxonomy (GTDB): domain Archaea; phylum Iainarchaeota; class Iainarchaeia; order Iainarchaeales; family Iainarchaeaceae; genus CABMIU01. The sequence continues at coordinate 2,659 of SBBR01000056.1, read as the reverse complement.
CGCTTGCGTACTGCCTCAGGTTAATGAACTTCACTAGGGCTGCCGAGTTCTTCTGAATTGTGATGTCAGGTATCGCCACGAGAACAGGCGCCTCAGCAGCAAAAGCGTGCGCTGGGAAAAAGATGAGCGCCAACGCAACAGCGCAAACAATGGCCACAGATTTCGCCGCCCAAGAAAGTACATTGTTTTCCATAATGCCCGCCACTGCCCTATCCATTTTCGCCATTCCCTTGCCAGCCCTTGAAGTTGTTTTCATCCTTTCACCTGTTTCTCCTGTTCACGAAGTGCACAAGCCTTGCAATGAAAGCAATGAGCAGCACAGCCGCGATTATCACGAGGAATGCGTTCAGCGCGAACTCGAAGTCCTTTGAGCCGATGTCCTGCAGCACTACCGCGAAGCCGGAGAGCATGTCAGTGCCGTTGCCCTTGTCTTCAGCCTCGCTGGCGCTGACTTCCTGCCTGACGCTGATTTTTTCTCCGGCGCAGTCGAAAATGAACTCCAGCTCGCCGTCAAAAGCGGACTGTCCCTCTACCCAAATCACGAATGCCCTTTCCTCAAAACCCCCGATTCCAAACTCTGCTAACGCTTCATTCCCGGCACCATTGCCTACGTTGATGCCCTGCTCGGCTTTGCCGTTCCCGCCTGCCATTGCCCTCCAGTCCTGCGGGCCGCCCTTCATTTCAGTAAGAGTGAGTTTCTTGGGTTTGTATGAGGCGTTCTTCGCAGCGAAGGCAACGCTGATGGCATTTTTCCCGGTGCCTTCCTTACCATTTATGAGCGGCTCCTTTGGCTTCAATTCAACTGTGCACCTATCTTCATCGTCGCTTGCGTAGCTTATTGTGAGGTTTTTCACCACGTTCTCGCTGCCGAGGTTGGCGGCTATTTTTGCGGTGTAGGAGGTGCCCTTGAACGCACTTTCCGGGAAGAACCTGAGCCTTACCTCGCCTTTGCTTTTCGGGCCTATTGATTTAGGCTTCGAAACGAACTCTTGCCTGCCAGGCGCCACAAGAGATACGTCGAGCTGTTTTCTGGATGAAGATGAATTCTCAATGAAAAATGAGTAGTCCTGCGGCGTCTCCCCAACGCTGAGGTAGGAAGGCCCGTCAATGGACAATGCGATGGCCTTACCGCCAAGAAGAATAGCGAGCGCTAGTGCAAGCGCTTTCATGGAAATCCCCATTAAACCACCCGATACTTGAAATCTAATTAAACTTGGACTTCCCCAGACAACGATATGTTAACTTATTCACTCAACTTTGTTATATTATATGGTGCCAGGTGGTATATAAACCTTCTTAACCTCTGGAAAAGCCACTTTCCGTGGCTTTTAAGGGATTTAAGCCTACTTTGCCCGGCCGATTTCACGGGCTTTTTCGATATGCCGCCTGCCATTTTTGCTGTTTGCTTTGGTCAGGGATAAGCAATAGACAGCAATTTGGCAATAGACTGTGTAGGCCTTTTATGGGGGGTATTTATTTTGACGGTTGGAGACCCCTCATTTCTTCGTGATGAGCGAAAGTATCCCTAGCACGGCCAAGGCGACGAGTATCACGAGGCCGATTGCCATTCCAACTGTCGTTGCGAGGCTGACAAAGCCTGTCGCGCCAGCGTCTGCCTGTGGCCTCTTTTCCACCCCGAACTCTAATGGCACTTCCTTGCTTGCGTCCTTTTCCCCGACCCTTGCAGCCACTTTCACGATTGCACTGGCTTTGCCGCTGAAGGAGCTTTCAGGGAAAGCGGTGATTGTGATGCTCTCCCCTGTTCTCCAAAGCGCCTTTGAGAGGCTCTCGAACTCCACTCCATCTGGTGCGCCCGAAACCACTATTGAAACGTTCGAGAGGTCATCACCCGCATTCTCGAGAGTAAGCCTGTAATCATTGTCATGCGAGGGCATTTCCGTTGCAAGCACCTCCACAAAAGGCTCTGGCGTGCCCTGCACTTCCACCTCAACAAACCTTGTCTTGGTGTTGCCGGCATAGGATGCTGTGAGCTCGGCGCTGCCACTGCCAGCTGCCTTGCCCCTGATTGTCATTGTAATACCTTCACTCGAGTCTGCGTTGAGGCAGAGGTTGGTCTTGGAGAGCGAGGCGTCGAACGCCCTTGCGCTGGCTGCCTTGAGGTCGAGACACTGCCTGCTTGGCGAGTTGTTCCTGAGCGTTGCGGTTATGTTCTTCGATTCATCGACCTTGAGTGTGATGCTGTCGCTGGAGAAGTCAATGTCGATTGCTGGTGTGGCTGCGCCGCCTGCCCCTGAGCCGCTTCCATAAGTGCTGCCCGTGCCGTAGCCGTACCCTATGCCTGAGGATGAGTCGCGTACGGTAGCCCTGAATGTCGAATAAATCGCCGAGCCCGAGCAGTACCTTCCGTCGCTGAACCTCCCCGAGACTGTAACCCTTACATCACCGCCCTTGTCGCTGTCGACAACCTCTGAGCTTATTGAAAGGAGGATTTCCTCGCTGCTGTAAGGCGCGACGCTGGAAGGCTTCCTGTCAACGTTTGCCCTGAAGTAAGAGTTGACCTCGCTAACGACAACAGAGTCGACCCTGAATTGGCGGTCGCCGTTGTTCCTGATTGTCACTGTTTTGGCAACCCTGCTGTCCTCGGGAACGTCAACTTCTGATGTGGAGAGGCTCACGCTGCAGCAGCTGCCGTAGTTGC
>SBBR01000005.1 GCA_005239615.1 archaeon | reverse complement strand
CGTGGCCGCTGTGGTGCCGGCGCTCTTCCAAGCTTATGCGGTAGTTGGAAGTTCATTCATGGAAATGCCGTTTGACGCAACGCAGTTGCTGCTGATTGCTGCAGTGCTTTTCCCAGCAATCGACATCGCAATGCTAACTCTTGCGAAATCAATGACTCCTGAGTTCCTGAAAGGGTGACTGGCATGCATGTGAAAAATGCCGGCGGTGCTGGCATGCTTCAGCAGGACGTGCACATAAAAAAAATTGCCCGCACTGCATTGCCTGCAGGCATGGCCCTGGCCGGCGCGGTGATTGGGTTTGCGGTGCTCACTTCACATGGAGAGAAATTCCTATTCCTCGCGTTTCCCGCACTTCTTGTCCCGGCGGCTGTCGCCTATTTACTCGCGCTGCACTCCATCGAAGAAAGGAAGAAGAAACTGGAGGATGAGATTCCGGACATGCTCCTGCTGGCCTCTTCGCTGCCAGGCCATTCTACCATACCGAAGATAATTGGTTTTATGGCAAGCAATGGCAGCGGCCCGCTCTCTTGGGAGTTCAGGCGCGCGGAGAAGGAAATCGCCGCTGGAATTCCAATCGAGAGTGCCCTGGATAGCATGGCCGCGAGGAATGGTTCTGCGGCGCTGGACAGGGCAATTGGAATGATAAATGTGGCTCTTGACTCGGGCGCTGAAATGTCGCGCGCTTTCAGGGAAACCGCCGAGGACTTTATGCAGACGCACGCGATAACCAGGGAAAGAGCATCAGCTATGGCAGTGCAGAAGTACACTCTGCTGGCTGCAGGCGGCTTCCTCGTGCCGTTCATCTTGGGGAAACTTGGAAGCATGGCTGAAGGGTTTTCAGTATCAGCGGTTTCAGGGCTCGGGATAGGCGCTACGGAAGGCCAGAGGCTTGCGCTCGCTTCAGCCGCCTCGCTGGCCAGCGCCACATACATTGCGGAGTTCACGGTGATTGCCGCGATGTTCATCGGCTTACAGGAAGGCAGGCCAAAGAAAGCAGCGCTCTACGCCCTCGCCTTGCTGCCTGCAGGGCTCGGCGTTTACTTCCTCAGCAGGGGCGGGGTTTAGACATTAAATAAAAATAAGCCAAAAGCTCGGAAGGTATTTAAACCACTTCATTCTTCCAATAGAGGCATGCAGGCCGAGATTGAGTTTATCGAGTTCGGCAAGAACGACCTCAAGGGATACACGCTCATCGAGGGCTATCCAGGCATGGGCCTAGTGGGCACGATTGCGGCGAAGTATCTTGTGGAGAAGCTCAAGTTCGAAGAGGTTGGGTATGTTGATTCCAACATCTTCGCCCCTGTCATCAGGATACACAGGGGCATGCCGGTGAGGCCCGCACGGATTTACGCCGACAGGAAGAGCAAGGTGGCGGTGCTGACATCGGAACAAGTCATTCCAAGGCACTTCACGTACTTGGTGGCAAAGAAGACTGTCGAATGGATGGAGGCAAAGGGAATAAAGGAACTCATTTCCTTGTCGGGTGTGCAGTCCTCCGGCGACCGCAACGAAATGATTTATGGGATAGCGGCGAACGAGGAGTCGAGGGGGTTGCTGGAGAAATACTCGCTCAAGGAAATACCGGAAGGCATTACCACCGGCGTCACAGCCCTGATTCTGCTCGAGCTGAGGAAGTCGAAGGTGAAGGCGATTTCGATGCTCGCTAACGTGCAGCTCTCCGCCGACTACAAGGCCACTGCGGAGGTGCTGAGGAAGCTCAACGAGATGCTCGACCTGAACCTGAATGTCGAGCCCCTGCTCGATGAGGCGCGCGTGCTTGAGAAGCAATTGGTGGAGCAATTGCAGAGGCTCAAAGAAACAAAAGATGATGCTGAGAAGTTCGAGCATAGGACGCCGCTGGTGACGTGAAATTTATGGGCAGAATCGTTGCAATCGCGGTTTTGTTGGCGTTGACGACCGGGCTTATATTGTTTTTAGGGTGCGCGGGCAAAGAAAAACAGCAAACGCAGGAAAATCCCTCGACAAATGTTCCGGCGCAAATGAAGGATTATTCGGAACAGTTAAGCGAGTGTGGCAAGTTGAACGACATTAACCGGGCAAAGGATTTTTGCATAACAAATATAGCGATTGATAAGAAAGACCCGGCAATATGCGACACCAATTCCGACTACAAATACGAGTGCCGGGCGCAGGTGTTCGCAAAATTGGACAGGTGCCTTGAGCTAAGCCCGCCTATTTATCAGGCCGGTTGTTTCATTTACATGTCAGAACAACAGCAAAACATTGGGATTTGCGACAGGATAAAAGAAATAGACAGGAACAGTTGGGAGGATGTAAGGGATGATTGCTACTTAAATTATTACGGGATTTTTAACATGACTGGTTCAACGAAACAGAAAAACAATGACCCTGCAATCTGCGAAGGACTCCTTTCGCGCAGCGGCCGTAACATCTGCTATTATAACATGGCCGAAGCCCATGGTGATGCCTCGTTTTGCGACAAATATGTGGCTGAAAGCAAGGGTGAAATCGGCAGCAAGGATAACTGCTACTTCAAAATAGCAATGAAGAAAAATAAAGGAGAACTGTGTGACAAAATTAGTGATTACGTTTACGCACAACAACAGTGCTATTATCGCATAGCAAAGGAAAAATCAGATGCATCGCTTTGCGAAAAAATACCGACAGGAGAAGAAGTACGGGAGAGGCTAATACAAGAATGCCTAAAAGACGGAGGGGCGGAAGTCACTTGCTCACAAATCTCCGGGCAGAGCCTGAGAAAACAGTGCTATTATGACATAGCAGCAATCCAAAAGGACGAATCGGTCTGCGAAAAATTGACAGACAAATATGAAAAAGAATACTGCCAAAGCCTTGCCACGGAAGGGTCGACCTCGTCATAAATATTAAAACAGCTTTCGTAGCCATTACGTTCGTGGAAGAAATCTGCCTCAGGCCCATTGGAGTTGCGCACAACGACGTCAAGGCGCCGAGGTTTGGGAAGTTTGCGGACGTTGTCACGGAAATAGTCTTGGATGGGAAACTCTCCGAGGCGCTGGACGGCATTGAAGATTATTCGCACGTCGTCATTGTTTATTGGATGCACAATGTAAAGAGGCAGGTAGTGACCCACAGGCCGCAGGGAAACCCGAACGTGCCAGTGGTGGGCATTTTTTCGTGCAGGTGTCCAGAGAGGCCGAATCCGATTGCTATCACCACAGTGAGGCTGCTCGAGCACAAGGGCAACGTAATAAAAGTCAGGGGGCTCGATGTCATAGACGGCACCCCGATAATAGACATCAAGCCATACTGGCCACAGTACGACAGGGCGGAGAATGCAATTGTGCCGGAATGGATAGGCAAACTCGAATTTTAAGTGGGCAAATAAGATTTTGTTTTGGCTTGATTGATTTTGCCGAAGGGAAAAAGGCTTATTAAACCTAAACCGTTTATTGTATACATGAAGTACGCTTGGCTCGCCGTGCCAGTCCTCCTCATTCTCGCTCTCGGCACCGCGTTTTTCCTGAGCCAGCCTAAGGAGAACCCGCAGCAGCCGGATGACTCCGAGTATGTTGACGTGAACGGAGACGAGTATCTGCGTAGCGAGTATGTCACCGACCCTGTGAATGAGCTGAAGAACGTCGGCCAGGGCATCCCAAGCGATTTTATCTACCCGGCAAGGCTCGCGGACTGCGAGGCGTACAATGATGCATCCTCCAAGGACAAGTGCTATGTGCTCTATGCAATTAGGTCGAACGATGTCGCGGGGTGCGAATCCGCAAAAGGGGTCGACTCGCGCGACGACTGCTTCTTCGAGCTAGCGGTACAGGTGAAGACGCCCGAGCTCTGCGAAAAAGTTAATTTCGGGAAGGAGGAATGCTACTTGAATGCCGCTGTCGAAACAGGGAACGCAAGTTTGTGCGGGAGGAGCGCCGCGAACATCGGCCAGTGCGAAAAGGCAGTTGGTTCCGGAAGGATTGAGGAATGCCCAATCGGTGATGACATGCACTACTGCGGCGATGCTGTGGTGGGAAAGGACGCCGGCCTCTGCGCGAAGATGAGGTCCTACGACGAGTACTGCTACCTGCAGGTGGCACTGAAAGGAGGCGATTCCTCGCTCTGCAACAGGGCTGGGGATGCCGTAGACCACTGCTTCTTTAAAATTGCCACAACGGTGAACAATGAGAAAGTATGCGAGGGCATCCGCGAGAGGGAAGTGAGGGACAACTGCGTGGCTTGGGTGGCGTTCAACACTGGCAACAGGGCGCTCTGTTATCAGGCTGGAACAGAGGCGCAGAGCTGCATCGAGGACATCGAAGCTGAATACGGCTGATAAGCCGGAATATGGCGCCGACCATGCCAAAGAGCAATGTAAGCCAAGCAACAACCTTCCGACACTGCCATGCAAGCTTACTAGAACGGGCTGCAGGTCTGACCTCACCGGGCGAAGCAAGTTCTACCGAGCCTAAAAGGCGAGGTAGTACAGGTCTGGCGGCGGACCTATCCGCCGTAGCGCAGAGCTGCATCGAGGACATGGAGGGTGACGCGGAATAAGGCCGCGCTGGGTTTTCACCTGTATTTCGCAGCACCGCAAAAATGCACCTGCCAACTGCGCAGAGCAATGACGACCCTTTCGCCTTGCCGGTCCGTGGGTTTTTTATACCTCCTCGCACACCCTCAGTATATGTCTACTGGGCATTTTGAGGTGGAGGAGCACGCGGGCGGGCACGCCTTCAAAAAGCATCCGAGAACTTTTTTTGGCAATCTCGCCCACATTCTGGCCGAGGAGTTTTGGTACAATAGGAAAGAAAGGGGCGGGCTCATCCCACACGCTATCCACCTGTCAACAACCGTTTGGTACCCTCCATGGTGGTTCATGAGGGCGTTGAAGGCAAGAATACAGGCAAAAGAAATTCGCGGCATGGAAGCTGCCAATAAAGCTTACGAGACGGACCCGGCGAGGCATGTGAACCCGGAGTTGTTCAGGAACGCATTGGCTGGCCTCGAATTGTGGAGGCAGCGGCCCCTAATCAACGAGCACGGCCACCCTGAGACAGAGGCGATTAACGAGGCACGAAAGTTCCAAACTCAGGCCTTAGATGCGCTGATAGGTGCAATAACATCCGCTGAAGTTAAGGCAAAGGAAAAAGGCGGGTCCTACACGCACGACCCAACAAAGCTGCAGAAGCCGGTTCTGCTGGAACTTGCGAGCATAGTGGAAAAAAGGAACGCGATACTGTCGGCCATCCTTTCACTCGAACAAGAAAGAGCTTTGGGAACATTACCCCATGACAGTGAGTTAGCCAAAGCGAGGAACATCCAAATGCGGCGAGCCCAAGAGCGCCTGCTGCAAGAGGCCAAGACAATTCAGGAGGAAATGGCTTCGAGAAAAACACAGTTCGCGCTTGCCTACAGGGAAGCCATCAAACTTTTCCAGAAAATGGGTTATTGATGCCATGGCATCCGCCACATATTTTGCCAGATAAAACCAATCTTGTAAATGCGAACCAGGAATCTGGCCGGAACAATATTGCATCACTCAGAATCGCTTTCTGAATTTTCCGCCATGCCTTTCCTTCTGGCCCACGCGAATGAAACCATAAGAATCGCGATGAATATTGCCAGCACTACCGGGCTCTCGGGCAGCGAAGGAAGGTTGAGGAAACTGCCTTCTCCCTTCCCGCCGACCTGCAGGTTAAGGACGTTGCCCTGCGCGCTTGCAGTGGCTTCGCCGTTCGACCCGACTTTCGCTGCAATGCCCTGCCTGAACGCATCAATCAGCGGCAAAAGGTTTGCATTCTCCGCGAACCAGAGGCCTTTCTCAGGGTCGTAGTAGAACGCACCATTCTTGCCCTGCGCAGAGGTGAGGAGCTCCGGCTTGTTGTTGTCCAGCTGCACGAACGGCGCGCCATCCTTGGTGGAGAACTTGAGCTCGTGCTCCTTGCCGTCATCGGTCCTTATCTTGAGGCCCTCGGGCGTCTGGGTGATGCTCCCGACATAATCCTCCACCTTGCCGGTGGCCTTGTCAATCACCCTCAGGTGGTCCCTGCAAACCCCTTTGTCGTCCTTCTCGGCTGAAATCACGTACCTCTTTGTCGGGGTCTCGAAGACAGTGAATGGGCCCTGGTGCTTGAGCGCTGTGTTGAACTTGTCCACCTTGCTCACCTTGAAGTCGGAGCCGACATCAGGCACGAGCTCCATGTTTATGGCTGGCTCCTCGCACATCGTCTCGTTGTTGAGCGAGCGGTCGAGGCTTGTCTTGAGGCCTTTCACGAGGTCCTTGCTGAGAATGCCGTCCTCGTGGTGTTTCAGCCATGTGAGGAAGCAGCCGTCGGGCTTCACTACTATGAGGCCGTTCGCGAACTGGAGGCTCTCAAGCCTACCTATCGAGGTGCTGCCGTCGTTCGAGTTCGAGAGGTTCACGTCCTTGTTCGCGTAAATTGTTATGGTTGCGTTCCTGCCCTCGGCGACCTTTCTTGGGATGCCTTCCGCAATTATCCTGTCGTTGTTGGGCTTCACGTTTGGGTGGGTCGTTGTCACGACAACCTCAAGTTTGCCGAATGCCTCGTTAAGCCTGTCCCCTGTAAGCGGCAGGCCTGTCTGCTCTAATACCCCTCCCTTTATACAGTTGAGGAGGTCCTTGTCCAGCACCTTCACCTCTCCCTGCGCACTGATTTCGATGACCTTCTCGTTTCTGCTCTCGAGGCACGTCTGAGTAACTGTATGCGGAATCTCGACAGCGGGAATCGCGAGGTTTATTGGCGCAAGCCTTACGTTGTCCGGCTTGTCCACTATTACTTTCCCGTTCTCGGTAATCTGGCCCTTGCCGAAGTCTAATCCCACATTTATGTCGTTGACGCCGCGGAGCTCCTCCATGCCCTTGTCCCTGTAGCTGGCGGGGTTGATGTCGGCGCCCTTGCCAAACCAGAGGTAGAATAGCTCGCTCGACCTTATCTGGCCTGAGCTGGTGCCGTCGAAGCGCAGGGTTGCCTGCACAATGCTGTTCTGCTTCGCATCGTTTGTGAACTTGTCGAGTTCTGCTCCAATCTTGTCCTTCGCCTCGGTAGCGAAGTTGGGCCCTTCCGAAGAGAACTGGTCGAAGAGCTTTTCCTTGGCGTTCTTAACGAGTTTCTGCACCTTTTCGCTCGACTTCTCGGAGGCCGAGGACTGCGCCCCCTTCTTCTCAGGCGCGGGCATGAAGTAGTGAATGTAGTAGCCCTCATCGGTGTCGATGCATCCGTGGAGCTGGGGCGCGATTGAAATTTGTATTGCTGCGGTGCTGAAGATTCCAGCCCAGAGGAAAGTTGCGTATGTTACCGATTCGAGGCCTCCAAGGACGCCCCCAATCCTGCCCTTTTCAGTGAGGTACTTCGGGAGCTTCTTGCCTATGTTCAGGCCGTAGAAATGCAGGTCCTCCACTGCTTTCGTGCAGGTCTTATCCTCGCCCTTTCCGTTGATGGCTTCCACCAAGTCTATTTTCTTGCCCTCGCTGTTGCCGCTCTTTCCCTCGAGATTAGTGTGGCCGGCGAAGGCGATGAGCGTCTGCCCCTTCTCCTTTGCTGTCTCGCTTTTAGTGTCCTCGAGTATGTAGGAAACCATCTTCCTGTTGTCCACATAGAAGAAGGGCCTGAACTCCTGCAAATCCTCTGTGGGCATTACTATAGTGCAGCCGACGCACTCATCAGGGCCAGTGAGGTAGAAGGCAAGGCTCTCGGTCTCGTTCCTGATGCTGTGGTTAGTTATCATGTCGTAGAGGTTTTTCACGGGGTTGTACCTCTCCGAGAGGTTGTCTAGGATTATTTTCCAAGGGAGCTTGTTGAGCACCTGCACAAAGATGTCCCCTTGGTCTGAACCCTCGTTCGCGAAGAAGTCTATGTAGGAGTAGTCGTACACCTGCTGCTTGCCGTGGGTGACCTTGATGTCGTGCCAAGTATCTGGCAGCTGGTACTGGCTTATGCCCTCCACGCCAAACCCTTTCTTTGCCCACCAGTAGCCAAAGGGAATGGTGGTCCACTTCGCACCGCCCTTTATTGAGAAATAGCTCTTCACGAGCTCGTCCTCCTGCGCCATGAGCTTGTCAAGAGCGTTCCAGTACCTCCTTGAGACCCAGTTCCTTTCTTTTACCGTGTCGAGCATCTGGTCAACGTTGGCGCGCGCGATTTCGGTGATGTTCGGCCTTGTCCTGCCGTTGGTGATGCGTGCGGTGAAGTCAAGCGGGGTTATCTCACCTGCCTCCTTCCAGTTGCCCTGGAAGACCTGGGCACCCCTCGAGAGCCTGCTCTGGATGAACTCCGCGGAGACATCTGTATATGGAAGGTAATCGCCATAGTCGTCCTGTATCCACCTCTGTGTCCTGTTCGGCGCGAGCGTGGCCTGCGGCTTTATGTTTCCCCATGAGAGCGGGACACTTTCCTTTGCAGTGTCCTTGTCGAATGTGTAGTACACGAGGTTATCGCCGCTTGTCTTGAACACGTGGTCGTAACCCTCCGAGGCCTTCTTCTCGAAGTCCCTGAAGGTGCCGTCCTTCGCGAACTTCCTGACAATCCTCTGGAAGTTCCTGTGCTCCTTGAACATGTCAATAACTTCCGAGCCGCCGTCGGGCCTCACCTGCAGGAAGCCCTTGTTGTACATCCCGAGGTTCGGGTGCCTCACCGCCCACTCAGGCACATCAACATAAATCACGTCGTCCCAGAACATCATGAGCTTCGCGAACTCCTGGCCGTACTCCACATACTTCTGCCTCGTGACAGGGCTGCCGGGGCCGAAGGTCTTTTCAGCGAGCTCCCAAGCGGCCTTCTTCTCGTCCTGCCTCCCCACCGCGCCCCGCACCAGAGAGCGCATGTCGCTGAGCATCCTTATGAACTCGGCCCTCTCCTCCACTGTCTTTATATGCGAGAGGAAGCCGTTGGGCTCCTGCGCCTTCGCCCAGAAGTGCTGGAACTCCTCTGTCTTGACAAAGTTGTAGCCGGTGCCATTGGCGTTGCCCGAGGCGCCTGACATCCACCACTCCCTCCAGCCGTACTTGTCTAGGCGGTTGTGTATCCTCTTCGTGAGGAGCCTCTGTAAGTAGGAATCCGGCTCTAGGTACTTCTTGCGGAAAATGTCTAAGAAGCTCTGGTACTCGTCCCTCACCCCCGAAAGGAAGCCCCTCCTCCCTGTCCAACCAAAGAGCCTCTTGGTGTAGTAAAGGAGGCTCGGGCCGAAGGTGCTCGCGACCATTTCGCTGGACATCCAGCTGTTGAAGTACTTGTCGAAGAGAGAGTAGGTGCTGATGACGCATGCTGAACTGGTGCAGTTTGTCGCGAGCTTCGCGTCGAAGGAATCCGCGAGGATGGAATTTGGGATTAGCTGCTTCTCGAGCCTCTTTGCGGTCTTGACCTTTGTGTCATCTCCGTTGACGTCGGTGCTGAGCGCCGCCCTAAGCACCTCATCATCCTCCTTCGAGAACTGGGATTTCTCCTTCACCTTGTTCTTGTCGGTCCACGTCCCCATGATATCTCCAAAAACCTCTCTCACAGGCTTGGTGTCGGCAACTATCCCCGCGCCGGAGTTCCTGTACCTGAGGTTCGGACCCAGAAGCGTACAGCCGGGCGAGGAAACATCCTTGCACCTTCCCGCCCTGAGCGAGTCATCGAGGACAACGCCGAAGGCAAATGGGCCTTTCACATAGGTATTGAGGAACTGCGCTATTTCCTGCGGCTTCATCTTGAGGTTCGGGATTGTGGCCTTTGAGGCAATGTTAGCGTCCTGCGGGTCCTGCAGGATTATTTCGTTTGAAGCGAGCCTGTCCCTGTCCATGTCGGTGCGCGGAATGCCCACAATGCCATTGTTGCCGTCAACAGTGAAGCCCTTTTTTAGGAGGTCGATGAGGTTCTGGGTTTCCTGTGGGCTCAGCTCGGAGGAATCACAGACCAGCTCATTCCTCTGTGGCACACCGTTCACAACCTGGCCCTGCCCACCTCCTGACCCTGCAGGGCTGATTCGAGATGGTTGCGATACATTATCGGCTGTGTTACTTGTGGTGGCAGCGCCGCCGGAGGACTTTGGTGGGGCCGTGTTGCCATAGCCAGAGCCGGGGCTTGTGGCGGAAGTTGGGTCTGATGTCGAGGGACGAGGCTTGGAATCCTCGGCGAAATAAATTTCCCCTTGTGCAGAGGATACCACAGGCGAGGCGAGCATCGGAAAGAGGAAAAGATAAATCAGGAAAAGACTGAGGAGCTTCTGCATAAAATCACACGCAAAAAATCACTAGCATCACGCCCAGGACAAGGGCTTTTGGGCGATATAGTAATGTTTTGCCGGTTATTTATTACTTTCCACAATCTGGGCAAACAACATGAACCCCAAACCCAGAAGGAAACATAATTCAGGACAACACAACAATCTGGGCAAACAGGCTTCTGAAACTCAGGCAGGAAAGCCGTAGTAGAGCAGGAATAATATGCCCGTCACTGCCTCCGGCACAATGAAGAGGATGATGAAGGACGCGATGAGAGTGGTGAGGTAGGACGTGGCAAGGAGCTTGACCCATGCAGGGAGCTTGGCGAGCCTCCTGTCCACTACTGAGTGAATGTACACTCCCACGAACTCCAATGGTATGAGGAGCAGCGCCACAACCGCCGCAACGAGCGTGACTTTCAGGACGCCATAGAGGTACGAGGCAACGAGGTCTCCTAGTGAGGGAGCGATACTGGAAGGCAAGAGGCCTAGACCATGCTCCTGAGAAGCCGTGATTATTGGGTAGAAGTAAGCGAGCAGCGCGATGCACCAGCTCACGACAAAGGTCGTTGCGAGTGTGGAGAGCACCCACTTCCACTTCGTCTCTTTTTCAATAACTTGCCTTAGGCGTCCCCCAACAAGTACGAGGGCGAAGACAATAAAGGCGGGAACGATGGCCCCTTTTAGGAGAGTAATGGAGGAGAAAAATATTTTCGCCGCGAGGGCAGCTGTTTCGTCGAGCAGGCCGGGCATGATTAGCACTACAAACAATTAATTTCTACTATAAATTAATTATAATCTATTCTACTATAAATGGCCTTTGGTAGGTATGCCATAAGCTGGAATGCGTTGCGAACGAGCCCAAGCCCTCGTCAAACCGTTGAAATGCATGCCGCTTTTTAAGTGCGAGGCGAAGTCGAGCAAGGCCTACTGAGCGAATCGAAGTAGGGCAGGCCGAACGGCGGACCTCTCCGCCGCGGCGGAAAGGCACCCGCACAATAGTTTATTAACCACTATAAATAACCTTAGTTTGGCATGCTTTCTTTTCCCCTTTCTACCATTATCGAGGCCGGGCTCGCTGGGTACATCCTGCTTGGCGCATCAAGCCTTGGCTACGTCATGATGAGGTCAGGCTGGCCCACGGTACGCACGATTAGCATGGAGTACAAGAGCGGCCTAAGCATACTTTCCGGCGCGGCCTTCTCGTTCGGCATTGTTGGAATAGCCTTTGTGCCACGCTTCCTAAAGCCAATCGGCCTGCAGTTCAGCGTGGTGGATTTTCTTTTCACCGGCGCGGCTGTTTTCTCAGCCGCTGGAATAGCGCTCTTCACCGCGAGGAGGCTGCTCGCGAAGGGAAAGAAGGTCAGGGTGGTTGTTCCAAAGAGGGTCGTCACCGCCAACATCGTTTCGAGGATGGCGATGGAGAAGGTGCCTGAAAAACTTTACACGAAAACCGCTGAGGGCGAGGGCGTACCTGTTGGCGAGGCGCTTGGCAGGCGGGCAGTATCAGCAGTTTGGGCAGGGAGTGTTGCCGCTGGTGAAGGCATGCCTTCAAGAGGAATCGACGTGCATGAGGAAATGGGAGCTGGCATTGTCGTGGTGACTTCAAGACCGAAGAAAGGGGGCGGAGACAAAGTGGCGGAGCAATACACCATCATACCAACCTCGGAAACCGCTGCCAGCGAGGCGCGAGTCGAAGAGCTGAAGAGCAGGCTCATCTCTAAGAAATACAATGAGGTAGCAGTTGCTAAAGCGGTGCCGGAGCCCGCGGGACGGACAGGGTTGGAAGGAATTTCTGGGGCGGGGGAAGCTGAATCATGGGCGAAGGCAACACATGAGGCTGCTGCGAGGGCAAGGGCTAAGACGCAGGAAGAGGGCGTTGAGGCGGGGCGCCGCGAAGCGGAAAAAGCGCAGGGGGAAATGGAAAGCAGAGGAGCGGTGTTCGAGCCCACGAAGGAAATAATTGAGAAGATTGTCGAGAAGCAGAAGTCGGTTTCGGCGAAAAAAGCAATAAGCGAAGTCGAGAGAATGGCAAAAGTGCGCAGGCAATGGGAGGCATCGGAAAAGGAAAAGCGTGCCGCACCCAAGGCCACAACCCAATCCATAAAAAAAACACCTTCATCGACCACAGCACCCATTGCGGGAAAAGCTGAGGCAGGAATGAAGGCCGCGACGTCGACGGCAAGGGATACGGAAACCCGACTGCCATCGACAGGGCAGAAGGAAACGCAACCAAGCATGGCGGCAAGCGAAGCAATAACTGTTAAGGAGGAAAGGAAAGGCATACTTTCATTCATGTTCGGCGGCAGGAAGGCGATCGCGAAAGCCGGCGCGCCGCAACCGCCAACAGCCACGCCGCTGGAAAAACCAACCGGCCCTGCTACGGCGACGCCGCAAAAAACAGCCCCGCTGATAGCATCAATCGGTCCGGCTGGAGCAACGCTGAAAAAAACATTTTCCCAAACAGCGCCACGCGCCAAAGCAGAAAAAACCTCGTGGCTCCCCATTGGGGCAGCACAAGCCCCACAGCCAACATGGGTTTCTGGAAAGAAAGCGCTTCCTGCACCGCCTGTGTCAAAGAGCGGAATGGTAGAAGCTGCGCGTGGAGAGGGCGTGGGGACTGGGTATATCTCAGGGAAGCCCCTTAGCGCGGAGAAGCTGGCCGAGCTGAGGAAAAAGCTAGAGGAGTTCGACAGCGGGATGTTGCAGGGGGGGCTGCTCGCCCAGAGGCCTGTCGCGACTGGTGAACTCGGAATGAAGGCGCTTGGCAAGGGCATTGAAGTCGAGGCTGGTAAGCACGCCGCGACGGGGCATGAAAAGTCGGTCGAGGAAATAATGGAGATGCTTGAGAGGCAAAAGGCGAAGAGGGTCTCAGTGATAGTTACAAGGGAAGAGGCGAGCGAGGAAATGAAGGACAGCACCTCGTTCATAAGGCAGGAACTGAAGGAGAGGCTCGGCCTCAGGACAGCGCCGCTAAAAAGCGAAGTGGGGTCAAAAGAGACTGCTACAGTCGAGGCCCTACCAAAGTCAGCTAGGCTCCTGAAAGAGCTCTTGAGGGAGGCGTGAAGGTGCCGGAGGACATTCCAAGAAGGATGATGAGGTTTTACAGGAAAAAGCCTACAGAGGAGGAAATCAGGGAGAAGAGCTCCGACATAGCCATCAGCGAAGTGGACTTGTTCAGGGAAAGACACAACCGTTATCCAAACAGGAACGAACTCGAGGAGATAAGCCAGAGCGTCTTCGAGCAGCTCAAGACGGAAATAAAGAAGAAGGAAACAGAACTAGAGGACATTGACCTCGGCACAGAGGAACAGGAAGGCACAAGAGCTTGGAAGAAGAACCTGCTTGAGCTCAGGAAGGAAAGGAGGCAAGGAGGCGCTGGCACTGCGAAATCACAGCAGGGAGAGGATGCCAGGAGCGAGGGAAAGGGCATGGCGCCTGAGAAAAAGCTGTCGCGCAGCGAAATGAGGGCGCTCGCGAAGAAAAAAGGCGCTGGCACTGGAAAGCCGGCAAAGGCGGGAAAGGATGAAGCGAAGGAAGGAATGGTTAGTGGACCCGTGGCTGGTGGGGATTTGGGCGAGGAAGCCGGCACCGAAGGCATGGATGTTGCAGGGCTAGGCCTTGAAGGCGGGGAAACGCTTGAGGAGCTCGAGAAGCTCGAAGAGGCCAAGAGGAACAGGGAGGGGGTGAGGAAGCTCGCTGCAATTGACGAGCTCGCGAAGCTCGAGAGCGAGCTCGGCGGCGATGAAAGCGGTGAAGGCGAATTCGACCTCCTTGACAAGGAGCTTGAAACTGAGGCAGTTGCATGCCCGAAGTGCGGCAGCAGGGCAGAGGAAATAATCTACTGTCCGGAGTGCGGGGACGCGTTCTGCAACCACTGCGCGAAAAAAGTGGAAGCCCTCACGGATTCTGTGAAGTACACATGCGGGAAATGCGGGGCTGAGTTCAAAAAGAGGAAGAACAGGTAAGGTTGTCCTCCTTGTCTGCTTTAATAGCTTTAATAATTTGCTACAATATGCTTCCCGCTCCTAAAACCATGCGACTTACATTACTTCCTCACAGCTCCACGCTGGGTCAATCTCTGCCGGCCCGTTGCTCTCACCGTAGAACAGCCCTGCCTGCCTGTCCCTCGTGGCGCCGAGCCATGTGGCATCCCACATCACTAAATCTGCCTGCGCCCTGAAGTCGAACCAGCTGCCCTTCCCGGTTTCCTGCACGAGCTTGACCTGCGAGGAAGCCTGCGCGGTAGGGCCTATGTTGGCGAAAAGGCGCGAGAGCCTCTTCACGAGGTCGGAGTAATCAACGTCGCCCTGCCCTGCAGGAACAACGCAGAAGTAGTCGCGATGGCTGGGCTCTCCGGCAGAAGCCATTACGAAGTACCTCGGGACCTTCTGGCTGCTAAACGCGGAAGCATCAACTTTGAAGTTCGTGGTGTGGAGGTAGAGGAATATGAACTGGCCCTGCTTGTTAGTCTGTTCCTGTGGCGGGATGGTCACGTAAAACGCATAGTCCTTTGTGTCGGCGACCGGCGCCATAACGGCCGAGACTGTCCTGCCGAGGACTTTCCTCTCTGTGGGGCCGAGCACGGCGTCATCAGAGTAATCTTCCTTTATCACAGCGAGGAGGTAATCTATCTCCGCATCCGCGTCGTAAACCGTTTTGCTGGCCTCCCTCGGAGTCGAGGCGTAGAGGATTGTCTTCAGCGCGTTTGTGGCAAATGATGTGCTGTACTCGTTCCCGATTTTTTCCCTGATGGAGTTGCCGTAGGAGTTCGCGAACCCGAACATGAAAATCGAGAGGAAAGTGACAACCATCAGGAAGTAGAGCGCGTCAGTCACTGCCGCCTGGCCCTTCTCGCCGAGCAATGGGGGCAAGGCGTTTGCTGGCCGCTTTGGAATGGGCGAAGATGGATTCCTGCGGCCTGTTGTTTTCATTTCCAAGCGACCACCACCAGGTGCATGGGCTTCACGACCTTGTCGTCCTCAACAACAATCGGGAAAACTCTTGAAACGAGGAGCCTGTCAGCGCTGCTTTCTGCGGTCACGAAATTAGACACCCTTGGGTTATTGTTCAGCGGACTGAGCGGCTCTTGGTTCGAGCAGTAAAAAGCATTGTTGCCGGAGCGGAAGACTGGAACATCTAATATTCCAAAGGCGCCTTTGCCGCTCGCCCCTCTTGTGGCATTACTCGGGTTCACCCATGCCTCGGTGAGCGCCGCGGCAAACTTCAGGTTCACTACGCCAATCTGCGAGCACAGCTCATTGAAGTTGGTGTAGCTGTAGATGTAGCTGTTCGACTGCAGGGTGCGGGAAATCCTTAGCAAAGTGACATCGGCATTGAACCTCGTGTTTGCATTGTCGAACGAGTCGAAGTTTATCGTGAAGGCCGTGAAGAACATTAGTAGGCCGAATATGAGCGGAATCAGCGAGGGAAAATCATCCCCAATAGGCCCAATGTACCCGTGGCGGGACTGCATAAAAAGCCCAAATGCCACAGAAGCCATGCCAGTGTTTTTGTTATTTGGCCAAGGCGCTCCTGCCGTGCCTTTGTTTTTGGCGTTTGGTCGTGGCACCGCGGCCAGGCTACTGTATTGCGGATTATTTTTTTCGGCGGTTTTTACTCTTGGCGCGCTCATATTGAACTCACCGACCTCCGTTTCTGGCACGGGAAACCGCCGCTCCTAATTCTGTCAAGGTGCGCCTCGCAGAGCGCGGAGTTACATCCCACAACGTAAAGGCTGGTCTTCCCGCCTTTCACTTCCTTTATGAACTGGAGAGTGTCAACCGGGTTGATTGCCTGCGGGTCTGCGTAGAACTCCGGCAAATCGTCGAAGCCGCTCTTGGGGTCCAAGCCGTCGGTATAGTCCTTGCCCTCGACATACATCCTCGAGAGAAGGTGCAGTTCAGCGGAAGTCCTGAAGCTGTTTGCGGCAATCGCCTTCGGCACGTATAAGGAATCCACGAAGGACTTCTTTACCTCTTCCCTCGGGTAAACCGAAAAAATCAGGAGGTTGAATGTTTCCCTTCCGCCCTGCCCTGCCTGCACCTGCTCCTTCGAGACCTTGAGTACATAATAGAAGCTGCTTCCCGCAACGCTTATATCAGGCTGGAGAGTGTAAGCATCCCCTGCGCAGTAGGTTGAGGAACTAACGAGCGCGAACGACTTCTCTGAAATCCTGAACACGAGTTCAGAGGCCTCCTTGACCTTGGTGATGTCAGTGAGGCCCAGCGCGAAGAACGCCACGACCGCGAAAATTGCTGTCACTAGGATTAGGAGGTTTATCTTGCTGAGGATGAAACCGAGCACGACCGCCACCCCCATCGCCCGCACATCTCGCCAAAAAGCCCGAAGCCCAAAACCTCACCTAACATTATCCTATGGCTCTGCAACAATTGAGGCTCCACTGCTGCTGGAAAGGAAAAGCTAGCCAACCCACGATGATGGCCTGGCGTGGCCCTGTTTTTGGTTTTGATGTTGTGGGTCATGGAAGGCACGTCACACCCTCCTGAAGGCGCAGATTTCCGGCCTTGTGCTGCTCAGGCTCGAGACCTTGAATAAGGTGTAGGTGCCAGGCGCGATTCCTTCAGGCGACTTCCAGTTGGAAATCCTGTACCCGCCCTGCGGCTCGAACATGTCCTCGAAGCAGGGCTCACCCTCCGGGAATGTCGTGGCTGAGGAAACCCTCAGGCACTTTGACTCAACGTAGGTAGGGGAGTCGAAGGTAAGGATTGTGCACCTGCCAATGCTTCCGCCGCAGAGCGCGGAGCACTGTTGTGCGGAATCGGTTTCCACTATCCTCAGGTGGCTGTCCTTCTCAGGGTAACAGGCAGGGAGCTGGAAGGAGACGTTTGCCTTGTTCTTGGTGTTCACGACCTCCTCGACAGTTGTCCTGATGTTCTCAAGGGCCTGGTTCATCTGGCCCTCGCACACCTTCCTGTTGAGGACGTCGAGGGCGTTGAACCCCACCACAATGACAAAAGTCATCACTATGACTGCAATGAGCAGCTCAAAGACTGCTGATTCCTGGCCGCGCTGCGAAATCCATGCGGACCCCGCGCAGGAAATACTTGCTATTGGGCTCCTGGGGGCCCGTGATTTTTGTGGCTCGGCTGGGGCTGGAGACAAAGGCATGAGTTGAATAGTGCAAAAGAGATATTTAATGGTAATGAGGGCAAGCGGAAAAAGACAGGTTTTTTAGACATTTAAGCGGGTATTTTGCTATGAATAAAAATGACTATCCCATAAGCAATAGGGTTGCAAGATTAAAGAAACTCATTCGGAATAGCAACTATCCTGAATACTACAAGAAGCTTGGCACAGTGGAAACGCTAAAAATGTGAATCTGGCCTGTCAAGTTTCAATCCGAGTTTCTTGACGGTTACCACGCCTATTCCTGTATCAAGAGTGATAAATTTTCGCCCTGAATGTCATTGCAGTCACTTCTTGTCCTGCAACACAGGCTGGTCCTTAATTATGTCCTGGCTCTGCTTGAACATGGGCTTCACCAGGGCGATGATGAGGATTGCAGCGATGATGAACACTATGAGAAGGTAAACGGAATTCCACTCGCTCTGGCAGCGCTCCTCGCGGAGAAGCCTTCGGAGCAGCGCGGGCAACCGCCGCACGCCCTTTCCCCTTGCAGGCAACATGGACAGAATGAGGCTGAAGAAGTATTAAATGGTTTTGTCAATGGCATGCGCACCCTGCCTACTCTGCGGACGGAGCCTCGTCCGGAGGGACATTGGGCCAAACCCTTTGAGCCGACGGCGAGGCACCCTGTCCACTTACATTGGAGGAAGCCTCGTACCCTTCGCGCGCAAGGAGCGTTAACCATTTTAGCCGCATGGTATTTGGACCACCAAATCTTGGCGGGAAGGGACACAAGCCAGGTGACGTTTGAGTCAAAGGCTTGGGCTTTGGATAAAGTATCTTGGGATGCAAATGATTGGAGGCTGTTTGCCGCCGCAATTTGGGATAAATTGTTTTGGGTGCAAATGGATTGAGGCCGGGCTTTTACGGCTTAACCTTTCGGCACGACCGCTACAAGGCAAACAGTGGCGTAATCAGAGGCTGTTTCCCCGCCGCAATCCGCTACTTTCTCGAGTTTATACGGGTCAGCATCATAGCCGTACTTCGCTACCGAAGGCGCAAGCTCGTCCTTCCTGTCGCAAATCACGAGCAGCTTCACCTGCTGGGAGAACTGGCCGGTGTACTGCACAATGGAAAAATCGTTGTCGACTTTGAAATTGGAGAAGTTGGGCGCGTTCGGGCTGACCTGCACGCAAATCTGGTTCGCAGAGAGGCCCACTGCCTTGCTCGCAACCGTTTTGGCAACTATGCTCGGGTTGTCCCTGCTGAACGTGGCGTCAACCGTTACCGCGAGGCCCGGATTGTTTATCTTGCCCTTCACCTGGTTCGAGGCTATTTCGTTCGGGTCCTGCGTGCCGATGGGGCCGAGGCCGCCGATAATCTGCAGCAGTATCAGGAGGATTGCACCGGCAATGACAGCAGCTATGAGGAGCTTGAAGACGTCGAACGCCTGGCCCCTGCTACCAAGAAAAGTGTTGCGCGCCATGAGAAAAAACCAGTATGTTAGAGGCTTTAACACCTATTTAAACCTTGCGGAAATGTTCGGGAAAAATTCGCTTACTTCCCGAACGTGACCGTGCACCCTATTTCGCATCCGCCGGGAAAGGGGAAACCGGAGGCCTTGTTCGTGAGGCAGGTAATTGTCATATCGGTCAGCACCCTTTCGTTCACCTCGACCAGCGAATCGCTTTTCTTTGCCAGGCCAGGGGCATTCACCTCGAAACCTATGCATTCCTCTGCAATGCCCATCTCCCTCGAAACCGATAATGAGGAGATGCGCGCGCCAGCCGCGAGGAGTATGCTATTTACCCCCAAAGGCGCGCCGTTGGGCTGCTTCACGGCGCCCCTGAACCCCTCGGAGAGCTTCTGCTGGCTCACCTCCAGCTTCTTGTTGTCGAAGTAGCTGATTGCGCTCAGGATTATCACGAGGATTGTAAGCGCGACTACCGCGCCAATTAGCAGGTTGAAGGCGTCGAACGCCTGGCCCTTTTCATTCACCAAAACGTTGCCCTGGATGCCCAAGGCCATCGGACGCATTTCGGTTTTTTTGTTTGTGCCCACGAAAACCCCTGAATACCTTTGACGGCCCCAGCCTCACAGCGCCCCGATGAGGAGGTTAGAGGCGACCATGCTGATGACAAACATCACTATTGCAACGGGCAGGAACTGCGCCACGTTGATGCGGAACAGCAGCTCGTTGTCCTCCTCAATCTTGGTCGTGAAGTAGGTCATTATCACCACGAGCTCGATGATGTACAGCGCCACGATGAGGATGAATTGGGTAGGGGAGGCGATGTTGGCAATTGCATCGGGCGAGATGAAGCCCTTTAGGTTGAACCCTGAGAACGAAGTGCCGAGGCTGGAAGTGTCTGTGTTGCCAGCGTTCTGCAGTATGTCCGAGGAAGCGATGGATGCAATCGTCACAATCACTACTCTCTGGAGGCTAGTTGTTATGCCAAGCACAATCGGCGCGATGAAAAGCGTCATTGTCTTCATCGTGCCTGTGACATCCGAGACAAGGACCTTGAGGGTGTTGTTGACCTTCTCCGCGTTCTGGAGCTGGATGGAAAGCGAAATCATCGTTCTTGCGGAAACGTTCACGCCGAGCTGAACCGAATCAACTAGCATCTTCATCGAGCTCTTGATGAGGTTTGAAGGGATGTTGGCTACAGAGCCGCTGTTGCGCTCGAACACGGCCTGCTCTAATGGCATTCCAAGCAGGTTGATGTTGT
This sequence comes from archaeon, assembly GCA_005239615.1. Taxonomy (GTDB): domain Archaea; phylum Iainarchaeota; class Iainarchaeia; order Iainarchaeales; family Iainarchaeaceae; genus CABMIU01. The sequence continues at coordinate 9,517 of SBBR01000005.1, read as the reverse complement.
CGAGCGTGCGCGTGAAAACCGTCCTCGAAATCCTGAGGTCTGGCAGGAACTCCTGCACGTGCTTGATTGCATCTTCCACAGGCTTGTTCTCGCCCATGCGTGAGGCAAGCACATACAACGAGTCCTTGAACTCGCTCTCCATCTCCTGCACGTCGAGCTGCGCCTTCCTCTTGTAGATGTTTGCGTAGTAGAGTAGCACAAAGGCGGCGAGGGAGAATGTTATGAGGAGACCAAAGACGAGCTTGTAAGGGGCGATGTCGTTATCGCTCTGCGAGAAGAACAACTGCTCCTCCGCCCGGACCTTGACAGCGACGTCCTCGTCTATTTTCCTCTGGTCTGCATCGCTTCCGGACCTCCTGAGCTGCTGGCCAAGGAGCTCGTTGTACCTTATGCCATTTTCGCCGAGGTCGAAGTACTTCAGTGGCCTGCCGGCGCGCGTGAGGGCTTCTTCCCTGCTCGTGTCACACCCGACCAGCAGCCTGGGGTCGGAGCATGCGATTGATTTTGGCGAGCCGTCGGAGTTTGTCCCCGTTTCAACCATGAACTTTGGTGGAATGCCCTGCGTGGAGACCAGGTAAGAGACGCCAACACCCACAATGAGTATGAGCGTCGCGAGCAGCCTCACGTCCACCATGAGGCCGCCGAGCCTCGCCTTCCACCTTGGGGAAAGGCCTGGGTAATTGTCTGGAATGACAGGAGGGTCATAGGTCGGGGGCCTGTTCTGTATCAGGTTTATTGCGAACGCGATTGCAATGCCTGGAATCACGAGGTTGTAGATGAAGAAGAGCACTATCGGGTTTGCGAGAGGGGCGCCTGAGAACGAGCTCCCGACAGGGAGGATGATTATTAGAAGCAGGGGCAGGAGGACGCCGATGTAGAATAGCATGGTGCTTGGCTGTGAGAGGTCGCGCGCATACTGCTCCATCTTGTTCCTTATGCTCTCGAGCATCTCCGCCATTGTCTGGTCGAGCAGGGCATAGCGTTTCGCCTCCGAGTTCTCTATGACAGAAGCGCGGATTCGCATGAGCGCGCGCTTGAACTCCTGTGAGTACTTGCCCCAGCGGTACGCTACTGCATCCATGCCCTCTGAAAGGGAATTGTAGACCCCTACCTGTGTCTGCCAGATTAGGTCTTTGAAGTCCTTCGCGATTTTCCCCCTCCCGTGCTCCGCCGCGAACTCCACTGCCTTCTCGAGGTTGGGCACGAGCTTGATGGACATTATCATGTAACCCATCATCTCCGGCACATAAGTGAGCGCCCTTGTCTGCTCCCTCTTCGCCTCTGCTGAAGGGTAGTTCTGGAAGTAATAAGTGAGCCAGATTGCGGCGAGGATGAATGGCAGGTAGGCGTACAGCAGGCCAAGTTCGCTGCCTGGGGCGAGGAGCGCGATTATCGTTTTCAGCGGGCTGAAGGCGATGATGGAGCCTGCCGTGAGTGCCGCGAGCAGCGAAAGCACAAGCACCAGTTTGGATGCCCCGGCAAACTCCTCGGGCGAGAGCTTCCAGTTCAGGAAGTCAACAGCAAGCCTGTTTTCAGGGGTGAACTGCCCTCCCTTGCCGAACGATGGAGAGATGCGGTACAGCCTCCTGCAGAGCGCGACAAATGGGTGGTCGGGTTCACGCACGAGCTTCCTCTCGCCCTCCTCGAAGGCCTCCCCAGTATATTTTATCTTGCCGTAAAGTTCTCCGATGCTAGGCTCGGATTTTCTCTGCAGAGGCATCAGGCAGCCACCTCGCCATTAGTTACCTTCAACATAAAAAAAACGACCTGCCTCGTCTCAACGACTCTATTTGGTTGGGGCACGGAAAATGCCGAAAGACAATTGGCATAGGGTATTGTTGTTGCGGCGGCCATTGTGAATGATCGGTGACGTGGCATGGGCGCTTTGGGATTTGTATATTTTGGTGCGGTTGCGGCGGCCATTGCTTTCACTTCGCCCTGCCCTGTACCCTCTTCACCAAGTAAGTGCGGACCCAGTTCTTCCACTTTCCCAGTGCCTCTTCATAATCCACCGAGCCGAACTCCTCGAGCTGCTCCTCCTTGATGAGAACGAGCTTGTTGTTGGCAATCACCGTATTCTCGGCCTCGAGTAGCTCCGGCATCTTGAACTCGTTCTTCAAGGCGACGAGGTAGCTCTTCGATTCCGCACCCATGCGGATGCCCTTCCACAGTTCCTCGAGCGAGAGGCCCGTGGTGTTGCTGGTCCTTGTGAAGAGGTCGCTCTCCTTGAGGTTGTCCTCGATGAACTGCAGCTCGTCCTTCTTCGCGTTGTAGCTCATGAGGTCGAGCAGGCCTCCTTCCTCCTCCGGGTCCTCCTTCCAGTGCTTCTTCACCTCGGTGACCTGCACAACGCGCCTGTGCCTCTCTATGCTGCCTTTGAAGCGGATTGGCCGGGCGACAACCACGACATCAGTGGCCTTGAAGGATGTGTTCGGCACTTCAAGGTCGTTCACTACCCTGTCCCAGACAGAGTACGCGCTGTCCCCATGGATGGTGCCCATAACTATGTTGCCAGCGGCGCCGACGCGCATTGCCTCGTAAAGAACCTTGGCCTCCTTGCTCCTCACCTCGCCAATCACGAGGGCGCTGTCGCCTAGGCGCAGGGCCGTTCTCAAGGCATTCTCAGGCGCGACCTCGTTGTCATTCTCGCTAGTGCCTATGGGCGACCTTGTCTTGAGGCGCTGCACGTTGAAGCCTATGCCCTTCATGTACTCAATGGGGAGCTCCAAGGTGTCCTCTTCGCAGATGATGCGCGAGTTCTGGAGAATCTCCAGCATCAGCGCGGACATGAGCGAGGTTTTTCCGCTGCCCCTGCTGCCAGTAACGAGCATCGTGGCCTGAGAATCAATGAAGAAAGTGAGGAGGCCGGCAGCGAGCGGTGAGATGTACTTCACATCGATGAATTGGGCAAGCGTCCACGGGGTCGTCTTGTGGAGGCGGAACGCGAAGGCCGTGCCGTCAGGAGAGAGTGGAGCGGAGATGGCAGCGACGCGCGTCTCGAGGTCTGGGAGGTCAAAATCTAGGACAGGGTGCGCCTCGTCGAACGGCCTGCCCGACATCGCCCTTATCTTTGAGACGAACGAGTCTGCCTCGTCCTGCGTGAAAATGATGTTGGTCTGGCACTGGCCCCACTCGGAGTGGATTAGGTAAATGAGCTTGTCCCCTATCGGGGCGTCGATGTATATGTCGGTTATCCTCCTGTCCGAAAGCAGCACTTCGAGTACGCCATAGCCAACCGAGTAGCGCGCGACTACCTGGCTAAGACCTATTATGTCCTCGTTCGAGAGCTCGATTTTTTCCTTCCGCGCAATATCCTTCATCGTGCTCTGGTACACGCGCTCGAAGTAGCGCCTGCTCTTCGCGATGTTGGAGAGCGACGCCCTTCCGGGCGAGTAGCTCGCCACTACCTCCTTTGTCTTGCTCACGAGGAAATACTTCTCCGGGGTCAGGGAGTACTCGGGCAGGCTTATGAAGTAGAGCTTCTCGGTCTTGTTCGGGTGCTTGAATATCTGCACGTTGGCGTCCTTGACCGCGTACTCATCAAGGAGCTCGAGCTTCTCCTCGGTGCCGAAGACAAGCCTCGCGCCTATGAAGCTCGGCTTGACCTGCGCCTCGAAGAAGGCGCGGTAGAGCTGATTGGTGTCTGGCACCTTCTCGAGCTTGGAGAGGACCGCCCTCGCGCTCTGTATAAAGGAGGTGTCTTCGAACGCAGCCTTGATGTCGAGGAGGGTCTTGAAATAAACCGTGGCCTGCTGCTCCTTCGGCAGCTGCTGGAGCCTTGCCTTCTCGCGCTCCGTCTCCTTCAGGAGGAGCAGGTAGGCGAGGACAGGGTCGAAGAGTATCTCGTCGTGGGTTATGCGCACAATCATGTTGTGCCTTTCCCCAAAGTCCTTCTCCTGCTCGAGCTTCGGGTCGCCAAGGTGCGAGTAGCTCCAAATGCCCTCTGTTTCGAACTTCGCGTAAAGGCCAGCAATCTCCGCGAGCATCTTAGTCTGGTTCTTGTCGTATACCCGCTCATACACTTCCGCCAGCACGATAAGGTCTGCCTCGGCCTCAGTGAGGGCTTTCAGCACCTGGAATCGCGCGTTCCTGTCGTCCGCGAAAGAAGGGTTGTAGGGCGCGTCCCTGCAGTCAATGATGAGGACCCTTTTCCCGCCCTCGTCCTTCACAACGTACGGGCTTACTTCAAGCGGAGGCTTCACTCACAACACCTCTATGATAACCCTTTCGCCGGCAACGAATCGAACAAATGACTAATACCTTTTTCCTTCCTGTTCGATTCGTTGTGGGAGCGACTGCTACCCCAGACATGGCTTGGATAGGCCATAACTAAAAATTACTGCAACTAATAGCGGAATTTGTATTATTATACTTAGCGGGAACGTCCGCCTGCACGATAAGCTTGCCAGGGTTGCGTACATATATTTAATTTAAGGTTTTGCACAGGCTCAGGAAAAACGCCAACATGGTCACCGCGTAAAAAGAGCTTCCGCGCTCAGCTGCACCACTGACAGGGCAAAGTACCCCACGAAACTCGAGAACGGCCTTGTATCGGTGAGGCTCGAGACATGGGTTGACAGTGTCACTTTGCCTGGAGAACGCCAGGGCGCACCATTTCCACGAACTTCGACGCCCACATCACGAAGTATGATTCCGGCTCAATGGTTAGATGAAGGGAAACAGGCATTGAACGCTGCCTTTTTTAAACTGTTTTCAAGTAGAACGAGGTATCATGGTTCTCGAAATCCTTTTCGCGCAGTCGCTCCCGTTCATCTTCGCCGGCTTAATACTTCTCTTCCTGAGCATCAGAATAATCAACCAGTGGGAAACTGGGGTGAGGTTCAGGCTCGGAAGGTACAAGGACACGCTAGTGCCGGGCTTGAGGTTCATCGTGCCCATAATAGACGGGATAAGGCGCGTGGACATGAGGCTGCTCACAATCGACATACCGCGCCAGCAGGTCATCACCAAGGACAACGTGCCTGTCATAATCAACGGCGTGGTCTACTTCAAGGTCATGGACGCCGCTACTGCAATCATAAAGGTACAGGATTACATTTACGCGGTTTCGCAGTACGCGCAGACAGCGCTGAGGGACGTTGCGGGCGGCATGACCCTCGACCAGGTGCTTGGCGAGCGCGAGAATATAGGCAAGGATATCGAGAAAATCGTCGAGGAGGCCTCGAAGAACTGGGGTATAGAGATTACCGACATCAAGCTGCAGGACATAGATATGCCGGAAGACCTCAAGAGGCTCATGTCGAGGCAGGCGAGTTCCGAAAGGGAGAAGCGCGCGACAATAATCAAGGCCGAAGGGGACAGGATAGCGGCGGACAACCTCGCGAAAGCCGCTGCAACAATGATGAAGAGCCCAGGGGCGATGCAGTTGCGAACGCTGCAGACTATAGATGGCTTAGGGCCAACGGCAAGCAATACTGTCGTGATTGCGGTACCTGTTGACATTCTAGATTTGATACGGAACATCAACGCTGCCGTGAAGAAGAAGTGAGTTTCACAGAACAAGGCGTTACAGATTCCATTACAACCCACGCCTTATTCTCTTGGCCCTTTTTATTTTTCACAAAAACGTGTAAAGTAAAGCGTTTAACTCCCCACTGCCATTCGTATTTATCGGGTTTGAAAATATTCATGTTTTGGCTTTCATAATGGCTTTAAGGCTGAAACTGCCAAAACGTCCAGTAAAGACAAGAGGACCCCATAGGAAGTTAAGGAGTTGACTTTACAAAACGAAAACAATTAATAACCGCGGGCGCGTAATTCTGAAGGTAGCATGGTTATTGCACTCGACGCTCTTGGAAAGTCGCTGAATGACACCTCCTCATTCTTCTCCGGACCAGGATTGTTCGACAGGTGGCTGAAGTTCGCGCTCATAATACTGGTGTTCACGACATTCACAGGCGAGGGCCTCGGGGGCGGAGGGGGCCTGAACTTGGGCGATTTATTGGAAGGCATCAAGGCACCTTCCGACAGCGGCAATCAACCACTTCCAAACCCCATAAGTGCGGGCACCGCTGGTGGCCTTCCCAACGCCGCCACAGCAGGCCTGGCGCCAAGTCTCGAGAACGGCTTTCCGCAGAACCCTCTCACTGGCCTCGGTCCACTCATATCCATTTCCGACCTCCAGAAGGTGGACTGGAACGCCCTGCTGTCCATAATCATCGGCGCGGCAATAGCGCTTCTTGTGCTTGGCTTCATCCTAAGGGTAATAGGCAACGCTGCCATGTTCACTGCATTCAGGTGCGCGCAAGAGAAAAGCGTCGAGTTCGGCTGGGTGAAGGAAAACCTCGGCAAGGGCTTCGGCCTTGCAGTGCTGCAATTTGCCCTTGGCCTCCTTGAGTTGCCATTCCTCCTAATGTTTGCTGCCTCTTCGCTGGTGCTGTTCTTCAAGGTTATCGCAAAATTCCCCATTTTCTCCACTTTCATTCCGGCAGTCCAGGCAAAGGTGTACGAGTTCGCGCCCTTTATGAAGGACACAGGCCTAGTGCTCGCGTTGTTCGCTATAGGGCTGCTCGCGCTGCTCTTCTTCGCCGTCATTAATTACTTCCTGAGGCAGTTCGGTGTTTACCTCATGCATACTCGTGACCTCTCGCCTTTCGACTCGCTGAGGAAAAGCATCTCGCTCGGCATTGCCAACCCAATCGAGCTCCTCATACTGGTCGTGGTGCAGGTAATTGTAGGGCTTGCAATCTACATTGCCACGGCAGTGGTGGGCCTGGTGATTGCGATTCCGTTCGCTATGGGCGTCATTGTGCTGACGATGCTAGGCCTCGGCGCCGGGGCATCGAACATTTTTATGCTTGGCGTGCTCACGGTGGCCTTCATCGGAATGGTAGTGCTGGCATACGTTTCGGCATTCATCTTCTCGCCGATTTACATCTTCATATTCAACTACAACCTCAACGTCCTCGAGGGCTTCCTCGCCAGGTCGGATGGACTGGGCGCGATGTGAACCCGACCGAAAGTACTCTCTCACAAGACACAAATTGACAGTACTCGGTACCGTCGACAGTTTGAGGGTCCTTGTGTCTTGAGTCTGGTGAGAGAACTGTAAAACAAACAAATAAATTCATGGCCCGGCCTAAAGTAATCGATGGTGAAAGTCAGAAAAAAAATAAATCGGGAGGGGAGCGTTAAGGCAGGAGGTGCCGCGCACGGGTGGATTGCAGGCACCGGCAAGTTCCTCCTCGGCCTCGCTGCGCTCTTCCTGCTTTTCAACTTCGTTTTCTCGCTATTGCCGCTGCAATGGCCGGAAGATTTCTATGCCCGCGGCACACTGGCAGCGCTGCAGGCGCTCGGCTTCAAGGGCGAGGTTGTTGCTGGAGAGCCTGTGCTCGTTTACCTGCTCGGATTCTCGGCCCCGCTAGGCTTCACCTACCTCTGCACTGGCCTACTTGAGCTTGCACTTGTGTGGAGCGCGGTGCTGACGAGCTTCGGCATTGACTTGAAGAGAAGGGCAATCGGGGTCGCCGTGGGAGCCATTGTTTTGGTTTTGTTCAATTTCGTGCGAATAATCTCGAGCGTGCTCGTCATCGCATGGTTTGGCCTTGATGCGGGCAACTTTGCGCACGACATATTCTTCCGCACTTTCCTCTTTGTGACAGTCGCTGGATATTATTACGCGTGGTTCAGGTGGGCGGCGGGCAAGGTTCAGGCTCTGTGACGGTTTCCGGCGTTGAGATTGGCGTGTATAATGAAATCATAGAAAATATCGATGGCACTTCCATGGGAGGCTTGATGTTCAGGGGCGCGGATAATGCCAAACACATAATCCCGTTCGCGTTGGAGCTTGACGACTCCGAAACTGGAGGTTTATTCACCTTCGACGGGAAGACCATTTACTACATCGTCAATTACGGCTCGACGATATCGAACACTGCCAACTACCAGTTCACCGCCATCAGTGGCGATTACGTGAACGGGAGGCAATGGAACATGCAGGACAAGAGCTCGGACACTTGGTTCCTCACAGCGAGTGGCGCCTTCAAGAAGAAGACAATAAGGCAGGCTACACCTTTGCAGTGGATGGGGTAACTTACAAGGTGACTGGCGGCGAGCCGATCGCTGGCAAAATGAGCCTAGGGCAACGGAAGCATCGAGTTCATTGGCACTGTTGCGCCCTACACCGGGGTCCTCAGCCCCACCACAAGTACTATGTACACAAGACACCGACTTCAGCACAGAAGCGATTTTTTCGAACTCAACAGCCAGGTTCGTAGCTGACTTCAACGTGAGCGACGGCGCAGGAAAAACCGTGAAAGTGCTGGTGGACACGCAAACAGGCGCGGCAAGGTAAGCGGCCGGTTTCAGGGCATTTCCTCCCCAAATTAACCTTAGTATCGGCTTCTGCGCCCAGTATTATATATAAGGACAATTAATCCTATTTAGCGTAAGGTGTAATTGCAGGGCCAAAAGGCCTTGCTTGCGTTGTTGGCCTGAAATTGGCGGCAGTTTGATTGGGGTAGTGAGTGGATGGGTTTTTCCGAGCGCGTCGGCGAGTTCTACTCAGGCATCGAGGAGAGGTTCTACTCCGCAATGGACTTCCTCGCGGACAAAGGGGTGCCCGTTTATGCCGTCATCGACCCGCTCGAGGAGAGGGGCATTCCAGCTTTTCCCATCGCTGTCGCTGCATTCATCGCCCTTGTTTTCCTTCTATATGGCTTCCTCTTCCTCGCAAAGCCTGCTGTCGCGGTCACGCTCTCAATCACCGACAATTCAGGGGCTTCGCTAAGCGGCGTGAAAATCCTGGTCAAGGACGCGAAGTCTGGGGAGAAGATTGATGTAGGTTCGAACACCGTAAGGGACGGCCAGGCGCTCACAGTGCCGCGCGGAATTGGCGGGAAAATAACAATTGCCGCCTCGAAGGATGGCTACGAGGATGCGGTTAGGGACGTGCCGCTCACGAGTGAATCTGTTGGCGCTTCCATCGTGCTCAAGAAAATAGTCGTGAGGATTGACGGCAAACTCAGGCTGGTGGACGCAGCAGGCAACCCGGTTGAGGGAGCCATTGTTGTTGCAAGGCTCTCTGATACAAGCCAAATAGAGTGCGGCGAGGCAGGGAATGGGGAATACTCGTGCATCGGGGTGGCAGATGGGGAGAAGACAAGCCTCACAATAACTCAGCCGAACTACGAGCAGAGGCAGCTCGACGCGGTTTTCAGGAAGGATAGCCCATTTGAAATAGAGCTTGTGCCAAAGGCCATTGCGCTGCAGGGAAAAGGCAACCTCATCGTGAGGGCGTTTGATTCCGAGACAAAGCAGAGGCTGGGAAACTTCTCTGTACAGGTTTACGATGCACGGGACAATGACCTGATAAGCGACACCACTGAAACTGATGGCGACGGCGAGCAGGTGTTGAGGGTCTCGAACGGAACATCCGTGAGGCTTATGGTGAAGGCACAGGACCACATCACCTACAACTCCGGAGATGTGGGGGAGAACTTCACTATGCTTCCGCCTGAAGTGAAGAGGGAAATCTACCTCAGGCCTGGCACCAATG
>SBBR01000031.1 GCA_005239615.1 archaeon | reverse complement strand
TTTTCCGGTGCCGGGCGTGCCGGAAATTAGAACAATTGCTCCTTTGGGCAGCCCCCCCTCTATGAGCTTGTCAAAACCCTCTATTCCCGTAGGTATCCTTTCAGACATTACCTATCGTTTTACAATATGCCAAAAGATTATATAAATCTTTACACACTAATTAAGATGGAATTTTTATGGTTGGGTTGAGTGATGGAAAAAAAATGAATTGTGGAAGGCTTCCCACACTGATGGGCTTTTTGGCCCTGTTTACAGCCTAGTGATGGAAGAGAGGCTGCGGCTTGGCTTTATACAATCCTTCTACGACACCGATGACATTTTCAGGCGCGAAATAGACGGGTTAAGGGAAAAAATGGCCAAAAAGAAAATCAAAATAAAAGAAGTCGAAAAAAAAATCAACGAATTCCTGAAAGAAGGCGAATACAGGCGGTACATGGAGACTTTTGAGAACATGAAACTGAACTACGAATCAAGAAAAAATGAAATGGCAAAAATAGACGAAGCGCTGCACTGAGCCCTTTTCGGCAGGGAAAGCGGCATCATTTTTTCCTAAATTCATTCGGCAGCAGTACCGCGCCTTTTAGTATTATCGCCCCGCAGTTTATGCTCGAATTCACGCCTGTTTTGACGTCATCGAAGAGCAGCGCGCCGAGCTTTTTTCTCCCTGAATCCACTTTTTTTCCATTGAGGAAAACTTTGATTGTGGCATGGTCGTGGCGGAGGTTCGCGATTTTCGTGCCGGCTCCGAGGTTGCAGTTCCTGCCGATTACAGAGTCGCCGACGTAGGAAAAGTGAGGCACTTTGGAACCAGAGAGTATTATTGAATTCTTTATCTCCGAGGTGCCGATGTGGCAATTGTCCGCAATGATTGTCCCGTCGCGTAAAAAAGCGTTAGGGCCTATGTCGCAATTCTGCCCTATGTAAACAGTTCCCTCGATTCGGGTACCTGACTTGACAACGCTGCCCTTGCCGAGGTAAAGATTCCCTTTCACGGCCACAAAATCCTCCACCTCGCCGTCTATTTTTCCGCCAATGCCCTTTAATGCCAGTTCACTTTTCGCAAGAAGCTCCCAGAACGCGAATGGCGCATTTGTACCAACCAGTTTTTCAGCTTCGGCAATCACATCTTCAATCATCCGATTTCCTCCCTGAGTTTTTGAGCTATTGATTCCGCGATTTTTTTTATTTCAGCCTCGCCTTTGCCCTCGACCATCACCCTCGCGATGTTCTCCGTGCCGCTATAGCGCACGAGCACCCTTCCGCGGCCCGAAAGCGCATTCTGCGCCGATCTTATTCCGGCTGCAACCTCAGGAATATCCTCAAATGGTCTTTTCTCCCTCACCGCCACGTTGAGAATGACCTGCGGCCAGAGCTCGAAACCATTGCCAAGGGCGGAAGCGCTGGTGCCCTTCTCCTTCATGAGACGGAGGAACTGCAGCGCCGTGATTATCCCGTCCCCTGTTGTCGAGTAATCACCGTAGATTATGTGGCCTGACTGCTCCCCGCCGAAGCTGAAGCCATTGCGCTTCATCTCCTCGATGATGTACCTGTCCCCGACCTTCGTGCGCACCACCTCCACGCCTTTCCCCCTCATATATGACTCGAAGCCGGAGTTGCTCATGACGGTCGCGACCACAGTGTCCTTCGCCAGCCTATTTTTTTCCTTGAGGTCAAGGGCGAGGCACGCCATGATTTTGTCGCCGTTGATTTCCGCGCCTGTCGAATCTGTTATTATCACGCGGTCGGCATCGCCATCCAGGGCAATGCCAACATCTGCCCCCTGCTCCACAATCACCCCGGACAGCGCCCTTATGTCAGTTGCCCCGCCCCCAAGATTGATGTTCATGCCATCTGGCTTGTTGTTGATGGCTATTACCTCGGCACCAAGGGCAGAGAGGGTGTCAGGGCCTACCTTGTACCCGGCGCCGTTGGCACAATCTATCACCACTTTGAGGCCACCGAGGCTGGTGCCATTGACCGTTGATTTCACGAATTCGGTGTAACGCTGCCTGGCATCCTCCAGCCTGAAGGCCTTGCCTATCCCCTTGCCCTCGTGGAATGAGTGCGAGGGGTCTTCTGAAAAAACTAAGCCCTCTATTTCGTGCTCGTCACCGTCAGAGAGCTTCATTCCCCTGGCATCGAAAATCTTGATGCCGTTGTCCTTCGCCGGGTTGTGAGAGGCGGAGATGATGATGCCAGCGTCGGCGCCCAGCGTTCTCGTGAGGAACGAGATGGCAGGTGTGGGAAGAGGACCTGTGAGCATCACTTTAGCGCCCATCGCGACAAGGCCGGACGTGAGTGCGGTCTCAATCATGTAACCTGATAGGCGCGTGTCCTTGCCTATGACCACCCTGGGCGGCTTTTCTTTCTCCTCGAAATGCAATGCAACCGCCTTACCGAGGCGCAGCACTAGTTCAGGAGTCATCGGGAACCTGTTCGCGGTGCCGCGGATGCCGTCGGTGCCGAAGAGTTTGCGTTCCATGAATTCACCTCACCGTCACTGATTTTGCAAGCGACCTTGGGTGGTCAACATCCAAGCCGCGTACCAACGCAATATGATATGCCAAGAATTGCAGTGGAATGACCAACATTAGGGGATTTACAACACCACATTCCGGGACTTCAATATATTCATCATAAATGTCTGAATGCACGCTGCCAACACCTATGACTGAGGCTCCACGGCTCTTCATTTCAATGGCATTGCTTATTATGTGCTGCTGTGTTTGCTCTGTCACGAGAACAACTGCATGGGTCCCGTTCTCCACTAGGGAAATCGTACCGTGCTTGAGTTCTCCGCCGGCAAATCCCTCGGCATGCATATAGCTTACCTCCTTTATTTTGAGTGCGCCCTCCAAGGCAGCAGGATATGCATCCTGACGGCCGATTACAAACAGGTCGTTTGATTTGGAAATCCTGCCTGCAATTGCCTTTGCCTTCCGATCAAATTCTGAAAGGTGTTCCCCGACCTTTGAAAATATGCCGGAAAGGGCTACCTGGGCCTTTTCATTTTTCCCTACCACTGCATGGGCAAGGAGAAGCAATATGGCAAGCTGGGAGGTATAACTTTTCGTTGAAAGTACACATATTTCTGGGCCAGCATTCATTAGCAGTGTGCATTCTGAGATT
>SBBR01000050.1 GCA_005239615.1 archaeon | reverse complement strand
TTGGGCAGGACGAGAGCGGAAAAATACAATATGGTAAAGAGATTATATTTGCCGGTACTGCTTACCCAAGTTCAAATGGCGAAGAGCGTAGGAATTATACTCAACCGTTTTATATCCCTAAAGACACAGACTTCGACAATATTCCTGTCTATTCTAAGAATGACGCGTACTTCGTCGCTAATTTCCGTGTCTTGGACTATGTGAGCGACGGTAACATAAACATCTTCATTGATACGGCCGATGGCGGCTTGCTTGGCCCCTTCCCGAACAACAACATAAGCGAGTTCTCAAGCGACGTTGAATACTACGGAACGCCTGCGTGGAGACTCACATCCGGAGGCGACAACAGCTACCTGAACCAGGCTTATACTGACGCAGGCACCATTGTTGGGCTGGGTGACGACAAAGTCGGCGCAATAATGCCCCAAAACGCGGAGAAAGTGAAAATAGTTGTCTGCGAAAAGGAATGCGCTAATTGGATAAGCTTTGAAAACATAACGCTCAAGATTGGGGAATCCGACACAACGAAAAGCGGGATTAAAGTGACCTACCAGAAAAAGGAAGGAGACTACACGTATGTCATCAATGCCGATGACGGCACCGGGCCAACAGAAATATCGCTCACCCCATTGTCAACCGGACAGACAAAGGACGGGAAAACAATAAGGATTGACAGCATATACAGCACCACTGGAGAAGTGCGTTTTACAATAATACTCCAAGAAAATTATGCAAATGCCAAGGAATTCTTGGTGTGGCTTAGTTCTGCGGCAGGCGAGGCCGAGGTTGACGCGACAGGCATGAACGCGCTTACAAACACAGCGCTGCCAAGCTTAATCAATGACAGCGCATTCATGGAATAGGTTGGGGTCCGCGCTGATGCCAAGTTCGACATTGGCTCTGACGTCAAAGACCTAGTGGCATACATTGAAAGTGGCGAATTCTATTACGAGGCAAAGGCAAGAAGCCCGATAACAAAAGGAAGCTGCGCACCGCTCTTCGGAAAATACTATACGGTAACGGATGTGCAGGCTGCCGGAATGAAGTCAATAACATTCGATACAAACGCGGTATGCTCCACACCTAGAGTAGTGGATGAAAATAGGACTGGATAAAAAAGCCGGTTGGCGAAAGGTTCGGCTTGCGGGCAGCTTCACCTGCTGACCGCTACCAGCTCGGTCTTCTTCATGCGCTTTGGAATGATTAGGTAAACCTTGCGCGAGCAGACCATGCATTCAGCAATATAAGCAGGCTTCTTGTTCTGCTTCTTCACGGTGGCGGTGTGCTTGGCCTTCCCTCCGTAGCCCTTCTTGTGCTTGCGGATGTTGCTTCTTGTCCCTATTGAGAGAGCCCTCGCCTTCCCGGCCTTGAAGAGCTTGAGTTTGTGCTCGGTGTGCTTGTCGCACTTGGGGCAGTAGATGTTCTGCTGGTTCGGGACTTTCATGGAAAACACCCTGACTGAATATACAAAAACGAAGAAACGGCAAAGTGGCCTAAAAACTGAAAAGGCTTTTCATCGCCCCGCTGTTTGCCTCTAGGATAAACGCTGGGCAAGGTTTAAAAAAGGGAAAGGGAAGCCACACATACTACATAAAAAACTGTTTCGCCATGAATTGGATTGCCCACAGGCCTAAGCCTTGCAAGGCCACATATCATTGCACCCGACATAAATTCCTTTAGCTAGGCGTCCATTGTGACATTTTTTGAGTTTTAAGTAAGCCTTAAATAGGATAAAGCCGTTGTTAGTAGCATGATTTCCGCTTTCGCAGGTGGCCTGCTTGAGCTGGGGAAAAGGCCTCTTTTGGTGGTGCCGGCGCTCCTCGCCGCAGTGTTGAACCTCATTGTGATGCTGCTCGCGCTGGACACATTCCAGGCCGCGGTCTTCGGCATTGCCATCCTCGGTGAGGTTCCTGACGCCCCCCTAATTGAGGCACCGTTCCACTTTCTCGTGAACAATGCAGCGGAAACCGCCACTATGGCAATCGCTGCCCTCGCATCCCTTGCCACTGCATCCCTCCTGCTCTTCGCTTACTCGAGGATGCTCACGGCGAAAAAGGCCAGCTTGAAGGATGGGTTTTTGTTCGCGCTTTCGAGGCTTGGGGCGGCTCTGGGGCTCTCGGTTTTTGCCCTTGTCACGCTTTTCTTGTATGGTGTGGCCGCGTTCCTCCTCTTGATGGCGTCGGTCTCGTTCGAGCTGACTGGCCTTGTTGCGTTCCTCGCTCTCCTTGCATGGCTGGCCTTCGGCGCCTACGTCTACACAAAGCTGGTGTTCACGCCGCTGTTCATCTCCATTGAGGGGTTAAACGTCAAGAAGGCGCTTGCGGAGAGTTGGAAGTGGAGCTCCGGCAGGTTCATCCCGCTCGTGATTTTTCTTTTCCTACTCTGGGCGGCAACAGGCATAATAGTGGGCTTTGGGGACATTGTCGGCGCTGCTGTAGGCACGGCATTGGGCGGCGCGGTTGACCCTGACCTGGTTGCGTTCATTGCCTTTTTGCTGGGCTTCCTCGCCGCGAGCGCGTACTTCAACATAGTATTCACCAAGTTCTTTGTGGAAACGAGGCAGTGAGCATATGAATGCACGAATGACGTTACATGTCACATTTGGGTTGACCAAAATGCAGGCATTGGTGGATGCATGACCATACTGACCAACCTCAAGGTAAAGAATTTCAAATCGTTCAAGAAGGCAGAAATACCCTTCGCGCACGGCTTCACTGCAATTGCAGGCCCAAATGGGTCAGGAAAATCTAACGTCCTTGATGCAATACTTTTTGCCATGGGCGCGACCTCGCTCAAGATGCTGCGCGCCTCGAAGCTCACCGACCTGGTGAACAACGATTCCACGGAGGGGTATGCGAAGGTGGAGCTCACACTTAACTCCAAGGGGAAGGACATTACCATCACGAGGATAATCGACAGGCAGGGCAGGTCGGTGTTCAAGGTTGATGACAGGAAAAAGACGCTGAATGAGGTGCAGGGCCTCCTGCTCGAGCTGGGCGTGAACCCGAACGGCCACAACATAGTGGTGCAGGGCGACATCACCCGCATAATAGAGATGAACGCGAAGCAGAGGCTGCAGGTCATAGAGGAGGTCGCGGGCCTGCAGGAGTTCGAGGACAAGAAGGAGGAGGCGCTGAAGAAACTGGATCAGGTCGAGCAAAAGGTCAAGGAAGCGATGCTGGTGCTGGTGGAGAGGGAAGCCTACCTGAAGCAGATGGAGGAGGATAGGAACAACGCGATTCGTTACAGCACCCTTAACTCAGAGCTTGGGGCCTCAAAGGCGACCATAGTGCATGAGGAGCTCAGGCTAACGAGGGCAGAGCTCGACAGGGCGAAGGAAAAGATTGCGGCAATAGGCAAGGAAATAGAAGCCATCAGGGCGGAAAGGGCAAGGGCGCAGGAAGAGGAAGAGAGTTTGGAGAAAAGGGTTGCGGAAATAACGCAGAAGCTCATTGATGCAGGGGAGAAGACATACACCACTTACGGCAAGGACCTCGAGCAGAGGAAAGGGCACATCAACCTCCTTAACGAGAGACTGCGGGCGAGGAACATCACCATTGAAGCCGGGACAAAAAGGGTTGGCGAGCTGAGGGCGGAGCTGGCAAGCCTCGAGAAATTGAGGAAGGAGAAGGAGGAAGGGCTCTCAGAGGCAAGGAAGGGCCTTGCAAAGGCAACAGAGGAGCTGAACTCCCTCAGAGCAGCGATGCACTCGAAAGGCCCCGAGTATGAGAAGAAAAAGGCCGAGCTCGCGGCGAAGGAGGCAAAGGCAGCGGAGATGGCGAAGGGGCTCGGTGAGGTGAACGAGCAGTTGCACTACACCCAGATTCAGAGGCATGGCATCGAGAGGGAGGCGAAACTTGCCCAGCAGTCAATGTACGAGTTGGAGCAGGCGAGACAAAGGCTTGAGGAAAAACTAAAGGTGAAGAAGGACGCCGAGAAAAGGTTCCAGATGCTCTCCACCATGGATCCTGTATCAAGGCTGCAGTCAAGGGAGCGCGAGATGGAAAGGTTCGTTTCCGAGGCAAACCACCTGAAGGGAAGGGTCGAGTCACTCGAAGAAAGCCTGAGCTCATTGGGCAGGAGGCAGGAATGCCCGACCTGCGAGAAACCCATGCAGAAAGCGTTACTGGAAAAGCTCATCTCGAAGAAAAACAGGGAAGCGGAGGAGTTTAGGCAGAGGATAATGGTGGTAGAGGCAACGGTAGAGAGGATTGCCTCGGAAAAGCCGAAGCTCGTCGCCGACCTGAGGGAACTTTCCGAGACAACCGCGATAGTGAGGAGCCTAAAGGGCATTGAGGAAGAGCTCTCCGGAGTCAGGCAGAGGATTCAGGTTGCCAAGGATGCGATTACTCCCAAGAAGCTGCCCGAGCTACAGGAGAAGGAGGCGGGCCTCAGGAAAAGGGTTGAGGCAATGGAGAAGGAGAGGCAGGCGCTGGAAGAAGCGGCGGAAGAGTTCAGGAAAAGCCTCTCAGGAGGGCATATGGGGCAGCTCCTCGGCAGGCTGCAAGAGCTTGGCGAGAGGAAAGCCGAGCATGAGAAGCTCGCGACTAAGCTCTCCGCAGAGCTGGAGCATTCCATTTCAGGGAGGAAGGAAAGCATCACAGCCGAGGTTTCCACGACCGAGAAGGAAGTGGCTGAGGCAAAGGAGGCGGTCGCCGCTCTCACGAAGGAAAAAGGGGATACCGAGCTGGAACTGAAGAAGCTTGAGGGGGAAATCGAGAGGGCGGTCAAGGCAAACAAGGTGCTGGAGGACGAGAAGGCAAGGCTCACTGAAAAGATAGCCAAGGCGTCACAGAGGCGCGACCAGCTGTCGTTCAAGGCAGAGGCACTAGAACGCGAGGCGAACGAGCAGAACATACAACAGTCGAGGAACTTCGTGAGGGCCTCGGATCTCGAGGAGGAAACAAAGGACTATGAGGGTGTCGAGGTGCTCGAGAAGTTCAACCTCAGCGAGCTGAAGAAGAGGATACCAGAAATTGAGAATGAGATTGCAAAGATTGGACCGGTGAACATGAAGGCTCTGAATGACTATGCGCCATTCAAGGCAGAAGTGGACGAGACGAGGGAAAAAGCGGCAAAGCTTGACGAGGAGAGGAAAGCCGTGCTGGAGATGATTGACAAGATTAACGTGAGGAAGTTCACGGTCTTCATGGAGTGCTTCAGCCATGTCTCAAGGAGGTTCTCAGAGCTCTACTACAACTTCTTCGAGGGGGAGGGCATGCTCGAGCTTACGGACAACATAAACCCGTTTGACGGCGGCCTCCTCATACAGGCGAAGTACAAGCAGGACACCATGAAGAACATCGACGCCATGAGCGGGGGCGAGAAGAGCCTCACCGCGCTCGCGTTCCTGTTTGCGATACAATCATTCGAGGCCATCCCATTCTACATTCTCGATGAGGTTGACGCGGCGCTCGACAAGGGCAACTCGCTGAAAGTAGCCGGCATGGTGAAGAGCCTCTCGCAAACTAGCCAGTTCATTGCTATTTCGCACAATGATGTAGTTGTGAACCAAGCCGACCAGATACTCGGCGTGGCGCTGAACAAGCAGAAAAGCTCGGTGATTGGTCTGCGGCTCAACAAAGTGGCAACGCAGCAGGAATAGGGGCAAGAAGTTTGGGACGCCACAGCCGGGGAAACGACGTAAAAAAATAAAAGTTAAAAACATAAAACCACAATTTAAAATTTGGCAAAGCCCGGGCTCTTGGTCAAGCGGTGTGTCGATGTT
>SBBR01000090.1 GCA_005239615.1 archaeon | reverse complement strand
TGGTCTCGCCGACTACCTGCATGCAAACCTTGAGCAGGCGCAGCTCAAGCTCGTGAACCAAAAAGTGAGGCGCGGCATGGTTTTCCTGAGCAGGAACGAGTTCGCGCGCCTCGTGTCAATCATTGCCGGCCAGGGAGTGAGGGCTTCGCTGCCAGTTGACGTGGTGGGAGTGCCCCAAAGCTTTGCGGAAGCGGCAAAGGCGATAGAGCAGCAGTTCGCCAGCTCTGTGAGGAAAAAGTTCTCGAAGGCTGATTTCGGCGCAGTCCAGCCTGAGTCTTTCCCGCCCTGCATGTCAAAGATTTACTCGGAACTGCTTGTCGGCGTGAAGGTCGGGCACTCAGGCCGCTTCGCATTTGCGACCTTCCTGCATTCAATTGGCATGGACGCGGACAAAATAGTCGAAATGTACCGCGCCACGCCCAACTTCAACGAAAAAATCACGCGCTACCAAGTCGGGAGGATTGCCGGCAAGGGCCGGCAGGGCTACTCCTCGCCCGGCTGCGACAAGATGCGCTCGTACAACCTGTGCGTTGCCAACTGCCCAGCCACTTACCATCCTGTGCAGTTTTACGGGCGTGAGGTGCAGAAGGGCGGCACCGCAAAAAGCGCCGGGAGCCCCGCACAAGAGCCTTTGTAAATCACGCGTTATCGCTCCGGGCCAGGAAAAAATCGAGTTCGGAATTTATTTTTACGGAATTTTCTTGCGGATTTTCACAAACGCTTAAATATGAGAAGCGCATAATATGTGTGCAATAATTTTTTCGCGAAAAAACTCTTTCAACGGAGGAAAAACAAAATGGCAGCAAAG
Organism: archaeon; assembly: GCA_005239615.1. Lineage (GTDB taxonomy): Archaea > Iainarchaeota > Iainarchaeia > Iainarchaeales > Iainarchaeaceae > CABMIU01. Next base: position 10,711 of record SBBR01000090.1, on the reverse strand, counting down.
AAAAAAAAGAAGAAAAAAAGGTGAGCCCTGATTTTCTTCTTGGTTTTAGTATTTCCGGCGCCTGGTTTTTCCGGCGCCGGATTATTTTTTCCCGTAGCGGCCCAGTTTTTTTCCAAAACCTTTAAAGCCGTTCAATCGTCCCCTCGTCCGTCTTATTAATCCTTATTCACAGCCTCTATTTTATGGATACCAAGCTTTTCCTCACGCAGCAACTTCGCTCATACTACGCTGGCCACGAGGTCAAAACCGTGCCGGAAATAGCCTCACGCGAATTCGGGATAGGAGAGTTTGGCAGGAAAATCTCCTCAAGGCACCTCTCGTTCCGTTCAGCATCCGAACTAAACCAGTTCCTGCACGAGCGCGCTCCATTTTACATCTCCTATTCAAACGCCCTCTACAAATTGCCATCGGCCCGGCCGATGGAGAACAAGCACATGCTCGGGGCCGACCTGATATACGAGTTCGACGCCGACGAGATAAAAACCGAATGCAAGCTCTCGCACGATTCGTGGAAGTGCTCCTCACGCACATGCCTCGCATCGGGAAAGGGGCGGCTGCAGCTTTGCCCAGAGTGCGGCTGCGGGGCGGAACTTGACGAATGGGTGTGCCCCGAGTGCCTCTCCGAAACTGCCAAACAATCAACAAGGCTGATATCTTTCCTGCGGGACGACTTCGGACTTTTCGAAGGCATCGCGGTGAATTTCTCAGGCAGCAAGGGATTCCACATTCATGTGCGCGGCAACTCAGTGCGCGGCCTCTCAAAACCGGCAAGGCTTGAATTGCTTGATTATATCACTGCGGCAAATCTGGACATGGCAGCCATTGGTTTTTTCGGGGATTTTGATTTTAAAGGTGGCAAATCGGACAGCAAGGCAAAAAACAGTTTTATTTGCCCTAAAAAAAGAGATGCCAAGGGTTGGGCAAAGAGGATTCTTGATGGCGTGTTGGCTGCTTTTGAGGAAAATGATGTGCCGAAAATTGCGGTTATGGGCGGCATCACTACTAACAAGGCCGAATTGTTGTTAAAAGACAAAAATAAAATAATCAGGCATATAGAAAATGGGGTTCTCGCATTCCCAACTAAAGGAATAGACGCAAATAATTTTTGGCGGAATTTCACGAAAAATGTTGTTGACGAGGAAAAAATTGAGTTTGGGCGCGGCCTTGAAGTAGACAGACATACCTCGATGGACATAAACAAGATTATCCGCGTCCCGAACACAATCCACGGCTCCACAGGCCTTCTTGCAAAGGAATTTCAGGTCGAAAAGCTCAATTCGTTTGAGCCGCTTAAAGATGCAGTTGTTTTCCCAGAAAATGAAATAAAAATCCAGAACGTAGTTGCGCCGAGGTTCTACCTCAAAGGAAAATGGTTCGGGCCATTTTCTGCCGAGGAGGTTTCATTGCCCCTCTATGCAGCTTTTTACCTGCTCGCTAGGGGCAGTGCCTCGCTGCTGGATTCCAGGGGCGTTGGGCATTGATTTCCATGCATTTTCGCGGACCGCAGCCAATCAATGCCTTTTTGAAGTTTTTTGTGGGTGCATAATATCGGGGTTGTTTACTGGTGGAGCTTTCCTACGACGAGATAAGGCGCATCCATCGACTGGAGAAGAGCACCGCGAAGCTCGTGAAGGTGGACCCTGAGTTCTACAGCGACTTGCAAGAGTTCCTCGTGGAAGCAAAGGCTGAGTACCTTGATTCATTGAAGGACTTTTCCTCTACCAAGGCGAGGGACTTCACCAACCTCAAGAAGATGGCCGAGGAGATTTTCGCGCTCCGCACAAAAAAGCTCCTGAACAGCTCCCTCGTCGCATCGAGGACTGGCGAGGAAGAGGACAGCGGCATGGCGGCGCAGGAAAAAAAGGCTTTCATGGAGATGCTCTCGGTGCTGGAAAAGCACAACAGGCTGCTCGGCAGCATTTTTTCCGAGAAGAAGGGTGGGGATGCCAATAGGGATTTAAATACCCTTTCAGTCGAGATTCTCTCTGATATCCCGGCCTTCGTCGGCGCTGACATGAAGGAGTATGGCCCTTTCAGGAAAGGTGGCACGGCGAGGCTTCCAGTGAAGATTGCAAGACTGCTCTCCACGCAGAAGCTCGTGAAAGCTGGGCCCTGAAAAGGCAAAAAGCCGTACCATGAAGCTTGGAGCTGCGGTACTCCGCCGGTCGCTTCAATGGCGCCACGAACCTTGGGCAATGCTTGGTTGGTTTTTTTTATGGCTGAGTTACAGATTCCGGAAGTCGGCGAAATAGTGATTGGGAAGATAGTCAAGGTCCTCGACTATGGTGTCTTCCTTGACCTCCTTGAGTATGAGGGTGTGCAGGGCTTTGTGCACATCTCAAACGTCAGCTCAAGCTGGATTAAGAATATCCGCAACTTCGTGAAAGAGGGACAGGTGAGGGCCGGTAAGGTCATCAACATCGACAGGCACAGGGGCCAGATTGACATCTCCTTAACCAAGGTGTCGCAGAGCCAGCAGCGCGAGAAAATCGAGGAGTATAGGCAGGCCAAGAGGAGCCAGAAGCTCATAGAGCTGCTCGCAGGCCAGGCGAAGGAGACGCCTGAAAAGGCGTGGGCCGAGGTCGCGGAGCCGCTGCTCAAGAAATACGATTCGCTTTACGAGGCTTTCCAGATTATACTCACCGACGAGGCAGCGCTTTCCGTCGTGCCGAAGAAGTGGTCAGCGTTGCTCAAGGATATTGTGGAAAAGAACTACGAGCTCCCCGAGAAGACAGTCAAGGGCCAGATTGTCGTTTCCGTTCCCGGGCCTGTGGGAGTGGAGTCGCTCAAGAAGGCGCTGCTCGCAGGCAAGAAGAAGGGCGGGAAGAGCGTGGACATATTCTACGATGGATCCGGAAGGTATGGCCTCCGAGCTACTTCCACCGATTACAAGAATGCCGAGAAGTTGCTCAAAAGCGTTTCCGACGAGATAGTATCGCAGACTGTCTCAATGGGCGGCAAGGCTGAGTTTGCGAAGGTCGAGGAGTGAGCACGATGCCAGCAGCCATACAAAAAATAGGGGGAAAATTTTATCAAGGCCTGTATGAATTCCCAATCGCTCAGCATAAAAATTTTTTCGCCGGACGACAACGATGCATTCGGCCTCAACCCAAAGTACGAGTGCCTCGACTGCGGCTCGGCGGGAATGCCGGTAGAAATATGGCTAAAGGGGAATGCAAAGGTAGGTAAAAAGTGATTCACATGACTACGACAATCAAGTTCCTCGCGAAGAAGCACTTCAAGGAAGCTGTGCTGCTCACGGGCCTCCCAGGCATTGGCCTGGTTGGAAAAATTTCCGTGGATTACATGGTGAGGCAGCTCAAGCCAGAGAAGATTGCGGAAATCCATGCCGACTTCTTCCCGCCGAGCGTGCAGACCAACAATGGAGTAGTGGAGCTCATCAAGGATGAGCTGCACCATACCAACATCAATGGCAAGGACTTTATTTTCCTCTCAGGGCCGGTGCAGCCCGCTTTGGATGGAAGAGGCCCGATGGACGAGCACTTCGAGTTCTCGCGTGCAATAATACATACTCTAAAGGACAAGGGCCTTGCCGAGGTGTGCACGCTTGCAGGCATCAACGTTGGGGAGAAGAGGATGGCCGCCGAACCAAGCGTAGTCGTGGCGTGCACGAGCAAGAAGAAGCTTGATGAGTGGAAGAAGCTCGGCGCAATCAGCGAGCGGCCCGTGGGACTGATAAGCGGCGTGGCGGGCCTCCTGCTCGGCATCGGCCGCGAGGAAGGAATTGAAGGCACGTGCCTGATGGGTGAGACCAACGCGCGCCTCGTGTATGGGGACCCCGGCGCGGCAAAGGTTGTGGTGGAGCTCCTGATAAAAAGGTATGGCTTCGCAATCGAGATGAAGGAAATGGAGAAGGAATCCAAGGAAATTGAGAAGGCCTTCGCGCAGCTCAGCAAGCAGATTGACGAACCGGACGACCAGGCACAGCACCTGACTTACGTGCGCTGACTCACCATTTTCTCCTGTCTTATTTTATCTGTCCATTTTGGGCAGGGCTGAGCCGGCGTTCTGTATTATTTGCTGGCGCCAAACATTTTCCTGTACTCCGGAACCATGATTGTCGGCGGTCGCTGGGGAGTGAGTATTTTCTTGATGTCGATGGTATACCAACTCAGTGCGGCCTAGCTTGTTGGGAGCGGGAGAAGGTAACACAACCAAATTCAACACATTTCCCGGGCGCCAGATTTTTTCCGCATTATTGCCCGAATCACTCCTGTTCATTCCAATTCATCCGAACTGTGCGAGCGTCCTTTGCCTGGCAATCTCGGATATTCCTGAAAGCTCCTTCGCGAGCTCCTTTTCCTTGCGCGCGAGCTCCTCTTGCGTGTCGCATATTATAGGAGTTCCGTACTGCCCGCCCCCGCCGGGAATGTAGAGCACGAGGCCATTCCTGAACGCAATTATTTTTTTTGCAATCGCATCATCGACCTCGCGCAGCTCCCCTTCCTTGGCGTCCACAAGTACGTGTATCTCGTTCCCGATGCGCCCCACAAAATCCGCCCACTTTGACTGCACTGCCTTCGTGTTCGTGTTTTTGGTGCCGAGGCTCAGCTGTATTATTTCTGCGAGCGGGAGCATGTGCATATAGGGCGGCCGGAACTTGGGGTGAATGCCCTTATGCGTGTCCGCGAGCATTGAGATGCGGTCCCTCACCCCTCTCTTTATATCGCCCCTGCACGCGAGGCATTTCCATTTGAGCCCCTGCGCCTGTTCAATGGTATATTTCGCAAAGCACGAGTTGCACGCGGTGCAGTGGTACTTTCCTTCCCTTGGGTTCAGGCCTACGTTGAGCGTTATCAGTTTTTCATCTTCATCGCGGGACCCAAATGCCTTTTTCAGCGAGGTAAAATCAGGCCTCTGCATTTTCATTCTCGTGAATTCCCTGCCTATGCGGTTTGGCCAAGGGGAGTGCGCATCCGAGCTTGTTAGGAATGCGTAATCGTGGTTTTCTTTCATGGTGTCTGCCATCTCTGTGTCCGCGCTCAGACCGAGTTCAATGAATTTGAGGTGCGGATGCATTTCGCCGTATGCATTTTTGAGCGAATCAGAATGCGCATATATTCCTGTGTACGGGGTGAACGAGTGCGCTGGCCCAAATATCCCGCCGACATTATCAACCTGTTGCGCGAATTCTTCTGCTGTAAGTTTCAGTTTCGGCCTGCCGCACATGCTGCAGTCAAGCGCCCCGCCCTTTCCCGTGCCGAGGATTTTTTCCCTCAGTTCCTGCGCGGCCTCAAGCGAAGAGAGGTAGAAGAGGTGGTGCACGCGCAGGTTGTCCTCGATTTCCCCTCCCATGATGAAGTGGCAGGTGCCCTTCAGGTCGCGGTAAACGCCATTGCTTTCCTCCTCAATATTTTTCTTCACGTGTTCAAACCATTGGCCGTGCAGGATGTCGCCTGTCACGAGCACGTTAAGTCCTTTCAGGCGCGACTGCTCCGCCATCACGGGAATCTCCATGTTCCTGCTTACGCCACCGGCATACTTGCCGTGCAGTTGCAGGTCGAGGGCATATTCTTTCAATGAATCACCTTGTTGCGAGCGAAGCATATATGACACAGCCGAAGGCTTATTCCTCCGCAGGAGGAATAAGCGTCGAATCCAACAGCCGAAACTGTTGTTGGCAGGTCGAGGGCGTGTTCTTTCATGGCAAGAATGGGTCTTGAAAAGAATTTATAGATATGGTTGATGCTGACTTTTTTCATGTTTCTTCCATATACCTTTTTATATAGTTGGCTATAACGCATATATAGCGATGATTTTTATGGGAAAAACTACCACAATACAGCTTGAAAAGAAAATAGTGAAGGAGCTCAAGAAAGAGAAACGGTACAAGAAGCAGACTTATTCTGAACTTGTTAGGGGTTTGCTTGAGGCTTATAGAGGCCACAGGCGCCAATATGATGAGTTCCTGCACTCTATACAACAGGAAAAAATGGCTGAGTTGTGGGACAACAAGGAAGACGAGGCGTGGGAAAATGCTTGACCCCGGTGATGTTGTGTTAGCCCACATGCAATTTGCCAATTCATTTGATATAAAGAAGAGGCCGGCAGTAGTCCTGTTTGAGGAATTCACCAATGTGGTCGTTGCCGGCATAACGAGCAACAGAAAAATGCGTGGTATCCCTCTTACGCGGATGGATGGCGCTATTAAGGACAGCGTAATCAAGACCAACTACATATTCACGATTACAGAAAAGGCGATACTGAAAAAGCTCTTCAGGCTAAGTCGGGAAAAGAAGGCGGAACTGCACATAGCACTCTTAAGTAAACTTGCCAGCCTCTCAGATTGACTTTATTAAGTTTTGGAACACTTATTATGTTGCCAAAATTGCCTTCCCTATAGGCGGCTACCCAATGGTTCGCTTCACCGAAGAGCAGAAGAGAATCGCGTCCTCGCTTTTTGCCTCGCCAAAGACAGTGGATGAACTCAACAGGCAGCTTAATATTCCCTTTGACAAGCTTAACGGGCAGCTGAAGCACATGCTGAAGCTGGGCTTGGTAAAGGTCGAGGGCTACCCACAGAAGTATGCACTCGCCGAGGAGGTCTCAAAGGGTCTGCAAAGGAGAAAGGAGATAGCTGAGAAGGACCCTTTCGACCTTAGGATTAAGGCTGTAATAGAGTTCAAGGCTGTTGAGGAAGCTTTCCTTGAGAAGCATATGAAAGACATCGGGGAAAAGCTCAAGAAGAATCTGAATTATACAATATATGATATATATAAGGCGAAACCCCGGAAAGTCGGTGACCATTACTCTTCCTACTTCGAGGTAAACCTAAGCGCAAGGGATTTTACGTCAATCGTCAAATTCATGTATTTCTTTGGGCCTTCTTCTGTCGAAGTCATTAAGCCGCAGAAGGTGGTGCTAGCCATGGACGACCTGCAGGACGCTCTCGGCGAGATGGCTGAAATGATACAGTCCTATAACGAGGCGATGCTCAGGTCCATGGCGAAGGATGAGTTGGAGGCCTTTGCGAAGAACCTTTACTCGCCCAAAGCCGACTAGACAAGGGTTCACTATTCGTACATGGGCCATACACAGCCACACTCCCTAATTTTGACCTTTTTATAGTCATTTGCCGAAAAAATCACTTTAAAAACTCTTCTGCAGCCTTTTTATTCAAGCCCTTTTCGGTACAAAAATCGGAACTTCGTCCATCGCCAACGCAAGGTTCCCTTATAGCCTGAAAAAAGGCCATGAAAAAGGGCAAAATTTCGACATTGTGTGAATTAAAACGAAAAGTATTTAAATAAGTGGAACGAATCAATATAAGAGTTTTAATTTCAGTGCTGCCATCGGCAGCGCATTAGTGTTTATCTCGTGAGGTGAAACGAAACATGAAAGGAATCAACGTCAGGAAATTGGCTGCAATCGCAACGGGTGCAGCCCTACTCGGTTCGGTAATCGCACCAATGGTATCAGCCGAAACAGTACAGAAGACCGACATATACAATGATGACGGCACGCCAAAGGTCAACATTGTAGTCGGTTCAAAGGCCGCGCTGTCGGACGCGATTTGGGCGGGCAACCTCGCAGCAAAGATAGCTGAGAAGGCAGTAACATCAAAGACTGTTAACATTTCAGGGGCTGCCGGTTCTGAAGGCTCCGCCTCGGGCACAATCGACCTCAACGGCCTTACAGTGGACGTGACAATTGGGGGTACCGTAAGTTTCGGTGCTGGCTCAAAGGAGTATAAGGTCACAATGAATTCGACTTCCGGAGTGTCGGAAGTGATAACCAACAACGACACCAACGTAATTACAAATGCGCAGCTGCCGCACCTTTACAACGCCAGCAAGTCGCAGAAAGTTGACAATAACAATACAACGGCAACAATAACTGAGAGGATTGGCCTGAATGTTGACGCAAAGTTCGACCAGTCTGGCGACGTAAGAGACTTGGTCGCCTATGTAGAGAGCGGAGGGTTCTACTACGAAGTCGTCCTAGGCAGTTCCGGAATTAACCTTGGGACAACCTCATTCACCGACGGCTCCGACGACAATGTCAAGGTAATATTCTTCGGGGAGGAGTATGAGCTCAACACCGCGAGCATAGGCGGGGGCACCAAGAACGTGAAGCTCGTCAAGTCGAGTGCTAAGGAGACGCTCGTGGAGGGGCAGGATATTGAAGGGCTTGTTGGAGACCACAAATATGCCGGTCAAGCCCTGAAAGTCAAGTTCAAGCAGATCAGCGCTACGAGCGCAACCGCGACCTACAGGGCGACCTTCGAGCTGTACGACAGCGAAGGCAACCTGATAGACACGCAGACTGTCGACCAGGGCTCTAATCTGAGGGACGTCTTCAAGGACTCCTCAGGAGCAGAAGCTCTCAGGAGCAACCTGTTCATCGAGACTGTCGCAAATGCGGCTACCACTAACCTCGGTTACGTGGAGGTCACGAAGGGAACCGACACGCTCCTTTTGTACGACACAAAGGGCTATCCGTATGACTCTACAGACACAACCGGAGTCTACGACTACACTGTGAACATTACATCCAGCGGAAACAGCCTGCAGAGAATAAAGATTTCAAACAGCAGGGAAAAGTGGAATAACACTAATCCTCTGTACCCTACAAGCGCGGGCCAGTCGCTAACAGGCAAAACCGGTTCGGAAGCAGTGTTCGGCAATAAACTTGCTGATGGCACGCTTGGAAAGGACTTTGCCAAGGTAGCGTTCCTCGGGTGGGAAAACAAGGAAGAGATGACATCCATCCAGATAGGCAAGAACATTGCGGGTCTTGACTCGACCGCAAAGGGAGGCATTAAGTTTAAGGGTGCCGATGATACTGAGCACGTCATACCGTTCGCGCTAGAACTGGATGACTCGGAGACGGGTGCCACGTTGCTGTTCGACACCAAGTCAATATGGTTCGACGTGAACTACGGTCCAAGCTCGTCTCTATCAAAGGACATAAATGTGCTGGTCTCGAGTGGAGATTTAGTCAATGGCAGGACCTGGACGGTTTCCAACCCTTCCGGCTCTTCTGACGGAAATGGCACCATAACAGTAGAAGGCATCGGCCCGCTCAAAGCACCAGGCTCAAACGACGCCAATGTCTACGACACCAACATATACCGTATAGACGGCGTGAATTACAAGGTCATGGACGCCAACTACTCCACGACGCAGGTAATGGTGGCTGTGGATACAGTGCTTAGGTTCAAGAAGGACACCTCCAGTGGAGCCGATATATATAACACGGGTGGTGACACAACCGACAACTCCTACGGAAGGATGTTCGCTGACCAGAACCAAGTGGTCGATGGAAACGCAGTGACGCTCGGTGGCGTGCCTGCAGCTGCTTTAGGGCTGCAGGGCAATGGGGACAAGAAATTCTACTACGCTGTCTACCCGGCGACTGCGCTCAACAGGCTCTGGGTAATGCTGACCGCTGACCAGCTTGGTTCCGACGAGTCCAGTGTCATCCAGAACAACAAGAAGATTGCGTTCGTGGGAACTAACTTCCCGACAAACTCGGATTTCACAGAAGTGGCTTTGTCCAACTCCAACATCGACGCGAACAATTTCAGCATAGGTGGAGGCGCTGCACAGGTCATTCCCGCAAGCAGTACGTCGGCAACCGCAAGGTATTACATCCCGAAGGATACAGACTTCAATAGCGCTGCCGCGTACAGCAACAGCAACGCGTACTTCGTCGCCAACTTCGTTGTGAACGACGCTGTAAGTGGTGGTCAGTTCATAGCCCACATCGACACGGCGGATGGCGGAGGCCTCGGGCCTTTCTCGAACACCAATCTGTCGGGCTATTCGACTGACCTCGACTACAACGCAGCTTCACCGCTCAACTGGAGCCTCACCGAGGGCACGCAGAGCAATTACCTAAAATCAGGCTACAGTGATGCCGGCTCAAAGGCATCGCTGAACGACGGTTCAGGCGTGACAGTCTCGGTGCCGGAGAATGCGCAGAAGATTCAGATAGTCGTCTACGGCAAGGAAGTCACTAGGGTAGTCACGGGCGACGATGTCATCGGCTTAAAAGTCGGTGATACCGGTACAACCTCGAGCGGCACGAAAGTGACTTTAAAGGCCGTCAACGGTGGCTCATGCAAGGTGACCACTGTCAAGGGCGAAACCGGAACCTGTACCGCAGACCCTGAAACATACCTGTCTCCGGTCGCAATAAACAGGTCACTTGTGTACCTCGACACCGACAACCCGACAGGAACCAACATAATCGTAGGGGGCCACATAGTGAACAAGCTTGCATCCAAGCTTGCGAATACCCTGACTGCGCCAGGCCAGGGAAGGGCACCGGTAGTTGACGCAGGAAACGGCAACATCTATGTTGCAGGTTACGCCGCTGAGGACACAATCGCTGCGGTGAGGGACCTCATAGACCAGATAGACGCCTTCGAGGCTGACTGAATTTCACATTGAATTTTAGGCAGGGGTGGGCGGATTCCGCCCATTCCTCCTATTCTGTTTTTTTCTTTTTCTCTCATATTTATTTTATTCTAATTCCACAGCCACATTTATTTTTCATTCGTTTCCGCGGTTTCACAGGGAACGCAATCGGTTTTTCGTTGTAACGCCCGGCACGTCTTTATTAATTTTTTGAGGGGATCCTTATTCCATGAATGTTATGAAAACCCCGAAATAGTGGAAGCGTCGTAATCACTATGGAGGTGGAATAATGACATTCTATGCAGGTTTGGATGTTCATAAGGAAC
>SBBR01000103.1 GCA_005239615.1 archaeon | reverse complement strand
TTCCACCTCCATAGTGATTACGACGCTTCCACTATTTCGGGGTTTTCATAACATTCATGCACAACAGGATGGGCTTTGTTTTAATTAAGGTTTTTGTTTTGCGGCAACTGCGTTTTCCTCCAACATATTTGTTTTTATTGTAGAAAGCGTTAGTTCTTCTGGATGAGGCTGCACTTCATGCTGGCGCTGCTGGCAGTGTTTTCCGCTGGCCATGTTCAGGCTGTGTCGAGTGTCGATGCAGTAAACCTTGTCGTGAATTCAGGCTATTACCTGTACGAGGGCGAGACCTACACACCGCCAAATGTCGTGGTTAAGCACGATGGTAGGGGCTACTGGGTAGTGCCGCTCACCTCGGGGCCTGATGTCATTACATACTTTCCAGTGGATGCCGAAACCGGCGCTCTCTCTGCTTCGCCTGCCGTGAACCGCGGGCTTTTTGGAGTGGCAGATAACCTCCGCGAGTTGCAGCTCCTCAAGTCCTCGCTCTCCTCAGGAGCAGGGGTGGACTGGCTCTTCACGCAGAAGTACCAGACGATTTTCAACGAGCTCGGCCTCAGCCTGAACGACAACATCTTCCAGCTCAACACCGTTGAGGCAACCTTGAAGGGCGCGGGCATAGGCTCGAATGCAGCCGAACTCAGGGTCTCGCTCATTTCAATGTCCTTCCTCTCGGCGGAGCTTTCAGCGGCAATCTCCTCCTCATACAATGCGGAGAACACTTTCGTGACCTCTCCCTCAGCCGAGAACCTTTCCGCGATGAAGGACTCATATGCAAAGGTCTTCGGCCTCATCGGCAGGCTGAACGACTCAAGCCTTTCCTACCAGAGTGGCCTCACGAAGCTCAAGAACGACATCTCAGTTTCAGGCCTCGACACGCAGACAAAGGCGCAGCTCGAGCCGCTGCTGAGGATGCCTCAGGGCCTCAGCGCCCTGCGCAACTACAACCTGAATGCGACCCAGCTGCGGCAAGGCCTCGACGCGCGCTTCTCGTCCAGCTCGCTCCGCATCGATTCGTTGCTCGAGCAGCTCTCCCAGCGCGTGGCGAAGGACAGGGTGCACAGGCTCATTTACGCCGAGAATGCCAAGCTCAGGAAAGAAACGGAGTTCGCTTCCCTCTCGGCTGCCCAGGCGGCAATCCTCGCGAAGGAGAACAGGCAGCTCTGGGAGAACCAGTCCAAGGCTAGAGAGCTCGAGGATGACTACCGGAAGGCTGTGGATTACTACAACAAGCGCCAGTTCGCAGAGGCCGAGAAGTCCGCCCTCCGGGCAATCGACGACGCAATAGCTGTCTACAAGAAAGGCAGAAAGCGGGATGCCAATCAGGAAAGCGGTATTTCGCAGGACCTGCTCTTCAAGGCGGCAGGCGCCCTCTTGGTGCTGCTTGTGTTGCTGTTCCTGTTCAACAACCGAGGAAAAATCGGCGGTATGGTTGCGGGCAGGGAAGAGGAAACAGGCACTTACAAGTAATTTCTATTTGTCGTGCGGGGCGATGGCGTGGGCGGGTGTGGAGAGGCATGTCTGGTGCGGCGCGAAGTTACAGGTTTTTTACGGCGCACTCATATTTTGTTGTTCTTGGTGCCGCTCCTCGCGCTCTTTATTTCTTTTGGTGCCACCGCACAGGTGAACGTTTCAGTCGAGCCTGTCGACGGTAATGCTGAAAGGCCGCTTTACCCATTTGAGGTCCGCGACTACCGCGTTGTCGTTTTCAACCCTTCGGACGCGGCTGCCAATAGTTTCGGCGTGGAAATAACGGCCCCGCCAGAGCTTTCTCTGCAGCTGAATTTCTCGGCAAGGCAGGCCAGACTCTTCATCTTCACTTCGATTCCACCCAGGCAGGGCGACGCTCGTACCTTCCAGGTGCAGGCCGTTTCATCCGCAAACAAAAACTCCGGCCTGGTAGCAGAATTCGGTGAAGGGAAATCCAAAGGAAAGCTTTCCGCAAAAGTAATCGTTGCCGAGGCGCCAGTTGCCGTTGATGCTGTCGTGCGCCGTGACATGCTCTCGCCCACATACTCTGGTTTTGTTGTTGTGAAAGCCACGAACATTTCTGGCCAAGACATTTCTGGCTTCAGGGCTGACCTGCTTTCAACCACTGAATCATTCAGCAACGAGCCGCTCGAGGTGCCATTGCTCGGCCCTGGCGAGTCAACCCGTGAAAAGGAGTTCAGGTATTCGCTACCTGACTCTAGGCAACCGCTAATCCTTAAGGTACTATTCGAGGACTCCCAAGGAAGGCACTTCATGAACGTACCGCTTTCAGAAGCACCCGGCGACAAGGGCTTTGTCGCGGGCATTATGGTTGGAGTGGTGCTGCTGCTCGTGCTGTTCTCTCTCTACGGCAAAAAAGCCGCAAGGCAGGGCGGCCAACACTAACAATTTGGAATTTTAGGGTTGCCGGACTCAGCAGGCGCTGAATCCGATACCTGCATTTCTCACGCCGCCAGCTCAAGTATGTCGCCGTTCTGGAGCACGTGTTCTTTCGCGACGCGCTGCCCTGGAAACTTCACCGAGCCCCATACCTTCGCGAACTTCAGGGATGAGGCGATGTCCTTGTGCACCATGTTCGCGGCGTCATTGACTGTAGCGCCTTTCCTCAGCACGAGCGGCGCGTTCATGTCGGCTTCCTGCCCGGGCTTTTTCGTGTAGACAACTACCTTGTCAAGCAGGCCGAATATTTTTTCCCTCAGCTCCACGGTGTCCTGCCATTCGGAAGTCCTGAGGAAGAGGCAGTTCTTGTAGTCGAGGGTTTCGTCCAGCGCCTCCATGAGGCTGTCCATGTTGGTCGGCTCCTCCAGGAGAATGCTGGCCTTGAAGATTCCCAGCTTCTTCAGCGCCGCGATGAACTCTGCCTCAGGCATCCGAAGGAAATGTTTTCCGGCGATGGTGATGCCATTGAACTCTGTCTCGTTTATGAAGGCCCTCGGCTTCCTTTTCGTGACTACAATTCCTGCATTCCTTAGCTCCTTAACCACGATGCCCTTCTCGTCATCGTCCCTGTGCATGAGTATGACCGCATCGGCGTTCCTCGCGACGCTCAGCAGCTGCGTGCCGTTGGCCCTGCCATGGGAGCTCCCCTCAATCAGCGCCGGCACCTCAACCAGCTGGACCTTCGCGCCCCTGTAGTCCATCATGCCAACTTCGGGCTTGGTCGTGGTGAAAGGATATGACGCGACCTCCACATCAACTCCTGTAAGCGTTTTGAGAAGCTGGCTCTTGCCTGAATTCGGCATTCCAACTATAGCGACCTGCCCCGCGCCTTCCTTCTTCACGTTGAGCGAATGCCCTCCGCCCCTTTTCTTGGCCTGCTCCTTCTGCTTCTCGATATCCTTCTTGAGACGGCTGATTTTCCATGTTATTTCAGCGACAAGGTTCTCGCTGGACTTGTGCTTCGGCGCATACCTGAACATCTCCTTGAGGTAGCGCAGCCTGTCCTCAGGGGTCTTAGCCTCCTGGTACTTCTGCTGCGCGACAAAGAACTCCGGGCCGGCGTTGGTGGTCATGGAAGAACTATGGAAACAATTTCTTTTAAACTTGGGGGCGGGGCTTTTGCTGCTGTGGCAATACGACGGCCCAAATTGTTCAGGCTGTGTAGATTCCCTTCCGCCGGTTGATGCGAATCCCCTCAATCCATCGGGCTGGGTAAAGTTAGAAACCACATTCACGATTCCTACCACAAAAAATTCCGTATATATAATCCCCAAAGCGGGCACGGGTCGCAAGCCACCAACTTCGGATACTGCGACGTGGTTTCGTTCAAGAAAGTAGACTGATTTTTCTCCGGCAGCGGTAAATCGCGATCTCCTCAAAGAACATCTTTTTACAGCCAACGATTTCAAAATCGAACCCAAGGCTAGTGAGGATTTTCCAGGTCTCCGCATAGCCATTGAGGTCGGTCTGGAGGAAATAGCATTCGCCGGCTTTGTTGAGGTGGGTTGGCATCTGTGCGAGGAACCTGTTCAGCACTTCCCTGCCTTTCCTCCCGCCGTCGAGGTCGCTGAACATTGTTTCGGTGCTCTCGCGGACTTTGTCAAGGCGTCGACCCTTGAATGGGTTTTGTGGTTCGTCCGCGTTTTGGTTTTCGGATTGCATGGTTTCTATGTAAGGGGGGTTGAACACAATAAGGTCGGCCTTTTCCGGGCACGCGCCGAAGAGGTCGGATTTGCGGACGTCAACCCTGTCGCCGAAGCCGGCTGCCGTGCAGTTTTCCCTCGTGGCCTGCAGGGCTTCTTCGCTGATGTCCAGCGCAATCACTTTTGCGGCGCCCCTGAAAAGAAGGTTCAGCATCTGGATGCCGGAGCCGCAGCCCATGTCAATTGCAATGCATCCCTTTGCTGGGTGCACGCTTTCCGCGAGCAGGTATGAATCATCCGACGGGCTGTAAACACCTATTGGCGAGGTGAAGGGCCTGCCATGCAGGAAAAACTTGCCCGCTTCAAGTTGCGGCATTCTTGTCAGGGTGCGTTTCATTGCACTTCCCTGTCTGAGGGTGCATTGCACAGAATGCTTTCTGGAGCCCTTCTGTACTAGACGTTTCTCTGCAATCCAGGAGATACACTCCGGTTCTCCCTATTCCGAGGTCGCGGGCGGCTTGCATCGCATTGTTGTAGTGGACCTTCCTGTTGTTATAGCATTCCTTCAGGACCTCTGTGTCCAAGCCGGCCCGCTGCGCTGCAAAGTCAAGCTCCAGCTGTGAAAGCGGCGTACCGTAGTGTTCGCTCAGCGACGAGCAACCAGCTATTTCGATGTCGGTGAGTACTGTTTCATCCCCTTTGAACGGGTTGTTGCAGTATATACCAGCCATCGCCCGTTCCATCTCAATGTACTTTCCCTGGGCGCTTGCGCACATGAGGAAAATATTCCCGAGGACAGAGTTGTCGTCCTGTGAATACCGTGTCTGCGTATAGCTGAACCTGAAGGCTGCCGACTCATTGAAATCCCTCGTGATTCCGTAGAACGCCCCCCTGTTCGTGGCATATGTGGGGCTGTAAAAGTCGTCGAACTGCATTATTGTGGGCTTTCCATCCTCGCAGAAACCGCCTGCCTTTTCAAGGAAATAAGACGGCCAGAAAATTTCTTCAGTATTGTATTCAGGGACAACAAACACCCCGTTTTCCTTTCTAAAAGAAAGGTAACCGTATTTTGCCGCCTCATCGAACTGAACCTTGGTTGTCGGGTAGAACGAAAGCTTTTTGGCCTCGACTATTGCGGCAGGCACCCTGTCTATCCTGAACCTGCTGATGACCTGCCTCCCTTCATTGGAATCCACGTCTACCCTTGTTACCGAAAATGGTATCTGCCTCACCCTGAAAAGTTCCTCTAAAGTGTGCCCCTGCCTGCATGTGGCGCACTTGGTTGAGTAGAGGACAGTAACAGGCACTTCCCTGTAACCGAGGTCATTTGGCGTCTCCTTGTTGGCATCTTCATCCGGCAGCACTGGCATTGGCTCTGGCTTAGGAACGAGTGTCATGTAGCCTGCAACCCCTATCAGGATGCCGAGGATGAGGAGCATCGCGAGGAGGTACAGGGGCGGACCTTCCTTTTTTTGCTGCACAGGCGCCTTGTCTATCTTCCCGAGGAACTGTTCCTTCTTTTCCTGCATTTCAGGGTTGAGTTTTGCTGTTTTGATTATCGCCATTGCAATCGTCCCTTCAGTTTTTTTTATATAAGCCTGTCAGAGCCGGGGCGCCTATAGTAGTATTTATGCCTGTCTTTAGCCTTGCATTAATTGAGCCTTTTCTATCCCCAAAATAACTGGCAATGCTTTTAAAACCGACCATTAGCTTAGGAAAGCGGCTTTAAACCAATCGCCCAAACTGTGCAATTAGTGACGCCCTTGCTGTGTGACTCCCACTGTCACCTTGACTGGTTCGACTCACCGGAGGACGTTGTAAAGAGGGCGGAGGATGCAGGTGTCGAGGTAATCCTCTCCAACGCGACCAGCCTTGCCTCGTTGGAAAAGAACATCGCCCTCAGCAAAAAATCCAGGTCTGTGAGGTGCGCCCTGGGCATCCACCCTGTTGACCTCCTCTCCATGGACAATGCCGGCATCGAGGGCGCATTCAGGGTTGTGGAAGAAAACATTTCCAGTGCGTCTGCGGTGGGTGAAGTCGGGATGGACTTCAAGCGTGCCTCATCGCAAGTGCAGAGGGCGCTGCAGGAAAGGGTGTTCAGGAGGTTCATCTCACTTGCCAAGGCGCACGACAAGCCAGTTGTTGTGCATGCGCGCTGGGCCGAACCGCAGTGCCTCTCGATACTTGAGGAAATGGGCGCTTCAAAGGTGCACATGCACTGGTTCACAAACAGTGCCAAGAATGCCGGACGTGCAGTCAAGCTCGGCTATCACATTTCCTGCGGCCCCATAATAATTTCCGACAGGCCCTCAGCAAGTGTCGTGAAGGGAATCCCGCTTGAGAACCTCCTCCTTGAGACGGACGCTCCCGTGGAGTTCCTCGGCGAGCGGGCCGAGCCCTCCTGGATTCCGAGGGTGTGCAGCGCTGTTGCCGAGCTGAAGGGCGTTTCCAAGCGCGAGGTTTCCTCATTCACTGGCCGGAATTTCTCCTCGCTCTTCGGCTGAGTGGAGCAGGGCATGACGGATTGCGTGTTTGTCCTTGACCAGCATATGGCGGGCATGTTTGGTCGAGTTTTGGGGCCGTGTGTTATTGGTTTTTGGCGGCTTCAAAACCTTTAAAATCCGCTTGCAGGGATATTATTTCATGTCTGCTGTCACGACCTTCCTCATAGTGATGATAATCTCGCTCGGCATAGGCAATGCCATGTTCTTCTTGCTCAGGAGGAAAAGGCCATTGGATGCGCCGCACCCTATAGGCCATGCGGGAGAACTGGGCGATGCCGGCCCAAGCAGTTGGGTGGGTGAAGCTGCAGCCGACATTGGCGCCTACCATCACGTTCCCAGCCATTTCTCCGCAGCGCCTATGCAGAAGAAAATCGAATTGGCGCACGCGCGACTGCAGGCACTCGAGTCAAAATTCAGGGCTATGCAGGGCGTGTACGAGGACTCGCTTAAGGGACGGGTTGAGAAGCTTGAGGCCTTCCGCGACACCGCGAACGCAGAGATAATAGCTGTCAAGGAGATACTCGAGGGAATGCGCAACGGAAGTTCTGGCGCCGCGCAGGACAGTGCACAGGCTGCCAAGGGCGACATCCAGGCCGAAGAGCTGCGCAGGTTGATTTACACCAGGTCGAAAGCCTGAACTCTGGCTGGACGGGCGTAGTCATTCCTTTTTTTCCTTCACGTTCCACGTTTTCCTTTCTGCCCTGTCCTGCGAACTGTTCCGCAGGTGCTTCGCCACAATGCTCGCGGCGCCCACAACAGGCTCTAGGTCGTCGGCCTTCGGGAGAAACTTTATTTTTTCGTTTTTCACTTTCAGCGGCGCTCCATCAACAATTATTTTTGCGTCCGAAAGTTCAAGAAGCATTTCCGAAATCCGTTCTATTGCGCTGGCCTCAATCTGGTTGAGGTTCTTGCCGTGGTTCCGGGCAAGGTCTACCATTCTTGAGTTTATAGTGAATGACGCCGACGCCAGCATTTTCTCCGAGGCAATTTTTTCTTTCTTTGAGATGTCGGTGGTTTTCTTGCTGTCGCGCAGCTCCCTCATTTCGTTAGTGTCCGCGAGCACCCCTGTAATCACCATCGGCCCTGTGCGCTCCCCCCTGCCGACCTCGTCAATGCCTATAACCAGCTCTGGCACAAGCCCCATTTTTTCTAGCACTGCGACCTTGACCTTCGCGGCGTTTGGCCCTTGTATCGACAGCTTGCCGGAATTGTAGAGCGTTACAGTGCACCCCTCGGCGGCAGCGCGCTGCTCCTCAAAGTAGCTTGTCGTGGGGCGCGGCTCCATTCCTGAAAGAATAGCGCGGAGCCTTTCCTTGTGCTCGCGGCCGAAGTTCAGGGTCTCCTGCATGGACAAATATGGCTCCAAAAATGTATATATAAATGTATATATATTAGTTTGTGGTTAATAGAGGGCATGAAATGCAGGGCTACTGGCACACTGGGCTCCTTTGTCATCGCGATAGTCCTACTGAGCTCTTTCTCTTACTCGCAGAACGAAGTGCCATTTGGCCAGCAGGGGCCAGGCGGCCAGGATTTTGGTCCAAGTGGGCAGGGTGACCCGTTCGATGGCCCGCAGGGTTTCGGTCCCGGATACTCGCAGGGCTATGGGCCAGGGCCATATGGTGGCGAGGACGATTTCGATGACGATTTCGGCGATGATTTCGAGGACGATTTCTCTTTTGGCCTTCCCCAGACAAGCATTGCCGACCAGGAGTACGTTGCAAGGGCCAGTCTCGCTTCCGCGATGACGAGCGCTTACAGGTGGATTGGCGAAAACGGTGCTGCCTTTGTCGCCGGCTGCAAAGGCGACAGGCAGGCTCTCGTTTCCCGACTCGCGGGCGTGATAGGCCAGTCGGGCGAGGTTTCCTCTGTGTGCGCAACGCTCAGGGCTGATGCTGACTCCTGCTCCCCGGAAACCTACTGCCCCACGCTCGAAGCAGGAAAAATCCCTTTCCCGCCCGGTGTAAAGAGCCAGTTCGAGAAGGCAGGCATAAACACTTCCCAGCTCTCCCTCGACCAGATTGACGCATCCGTGATAGAGAAGGTCTGCGTGTCGCAGTTCAGGTCCGAGATAGACGCCCAGAAGGCAAAGCAGGAGGAGAGGAAGAAAAAGATAAAGGAAAAGCTTTCCGAGTTCAGGCAGAAGTGCGAGGAGTTCAAGAAGTTCAGGGAAGAGGAGGAGAGCAGGGTGTTTGACTTCCAGTTCCCCCCTTTCGACATCCCGCAGCGCACCTACGCGCCCGGAACAGGGCCCAACCAGCAGGGCTGCCAGGGCCAGACCCAATCGCCTACCTGTGGTGAGGGCCAATACCCAGCCTGCGAAGCGAGCGGATGGCATTGCAGGGAAATTGGCGGTTATAGGCAGCAGGATTATCAGCCTCCGCAGGGCGGTTACAGGGATGAATGCTCCTCCCCTCCCCCACAGTGCCCCGGCGGAGCGCGCTCCGATTGCTCTACAGGTAGGTGGGTGTGCGGCCAGCCGGAATACCAGCCGCCCCAGGATTACCGAGAAGGTACCCGACCAGAAGGGCAACAGCAGCCCACTGTACAGGCACCTGAAACGGTTTCACCCCCGTCGGTAGAATCTGCTTCGGTACCTGTCCCTGAACCAGCGCCTGAACCTGTGCCTGAACCTGTCCCTGAACCAGCGCCTGTCCCGACACCTGTGCCGGAGCCCACGCCGGCACAGACAGCAGCGCAGCGCGTGATTTCAGGCATCTTGCCGGCCACTGGTTTTGTCACTGCGCTCCTTGAGGAGCAGCCTTCCTCCGCAACTACAGTTGAAACAACACCATCCACGGCAGTGAGACCGCAGGGGCAGTCCCCATCACAACTTCCTACATGGCCCCAGCAGCCGGCTTTTCCCCAGCCTGTGCAGGGCATACAACCAGGAGCACCGCAACAGGGCCGGTCAGGCCAAGGAGGCTTTCCGCCATACGGCTATGGCGGGCCGCAAGGGTATTGGCCGGGTGGACCTGTTGGTGGTTCCGGCCCGGACCAGCAGGGCTTTGGCGTGCCTTATGGCCCGCAGCAGGACCAAGGGCCGCAAAATTATGACAAGCTCAGGCAACAAGGCTTTGGCCGCGGTGGGCAGGGCTATGGGCAAGGCGGCCCGTTCGGTGGCTCGCAGGGCCAGGGATTCGGACCGGGTGGGCCAGACGCGCCTGGCGGGTACGGAGGCCCGGGGACTTTGCCTGAGCAGTTGTGCGAAATGAGCGATGACGAGATAATCGACATGAAGGTGCCCCAGTTCCCCTTCGAAATGATGGAAAAGCAGAGCAGCAGGTGCAAGCAAGTGGCGGCAGCGAAGTCGCAGGAAATGGGCAACGTGAAAGTTAAGTTTGCGCAGTGCAAGGCCGAAGCTGCGGTCATGTGCGCCGCGAAGAAGGACGCGGCATCCAGCTGTCAGTCAAGCGTGCAGGCGCCGGAAAAAGTCGCGTCTGAAATAGTTTCGCAGATGTGCAGGAAGTTCGGGGTGATAAGGGCGGAGAAGGTCGCGACGCAGGGCTTCCAGAACGCGGTCACGAAGTTCTACGAGCGTGACCCTGCGCTTGCGAACCAGCTCGGCGATACGGTTGAGACTGCCGCGGAAGAGCAGAAGAAGCTCGGCATTGTGAGCAAACTCTTCGGCGACAGCGAGTACGCGAAGAAGATTAGGGGGCGCGCTGACAAGCTCAAGGCGATAAAGGACAAGTTGGCGGCCAGCGGCGTCACCGACACTGAAACTCTCGTGGCGCTCGAGGAGCAAGCAAAGGAGCTGGACGAGGAAGCCGACAAGTTCTCCAGTTTCTTCAACCTCGGAAGGATTGGCAGCATCTTCGGCGGATAAGAACTGGTTTTACATGCGGTCCTTCATCGGCTTTAGCGCTGCACACAACAAAAAAAACCCTTATTTCAATTTTATCCTGCCCCTGTGGAATCCGTTCCCAATCTGGCTGTTTTAAGGCTTCGCACGATTTAAATACCTTAACGTGAAGTAGTTAAATTGTGAGGAGGATAGTCGCGAAGCCGAAGGTCATCACGAAAATCAGGACGCGCACCATGATAAGGAAAGTGCCGGTGACAAAGACAAGGACGATAGTGAGGAAAGTGCCTGTCGCCCGGACTGTGGTAAAGAGGGTGCCCGTCACAAAGACTGTTGTGAAGACTGTGCGCGTCCCCTTGGCCAGGCCGGGCAACGAGAAGGCGCTCAAGGAACTGCAGTCATCCATTTCATACATGGCCTCGGAAATCAGCTCCGGCATGCAGGAGCTCAAGAAGGCCGTGCACGAGGCCTCCGCACAGAGGGCAATCCACGCTGGCGGTGGAGCGTCGGATGCATCGATGTCTGATGAGTGCATCGCGCTCGAACTCATAACTGTTTTCTACAAGGAAGTGCACAGGCTCGGCCTGAAGAGAAGGCTAGAGCTTGGCGATGTCGTTGACGCATACTTCGATGCCCTCGCAAAAGTGAGGGTGAGAAAGCTGCAGGCGCAGAACGCCCCGGCAGCGCCCCAGCACCAGTGAACGCCAAAATGGCTTATTTCCGTCCGTGCGGATTTTGCCGCGGAATTTTGGCCTGATTTTATCACCACCTATGTTTTTCTTTCAGGTGGAGGTAATTGTCGAATAGCCCTTGGAGAGGCCTGCCTATTGTGCCGTCAGTTCGAACCAGTCTCAGCATATTGTTCACATCTCAGACCTCTCGTGTCATCATCCGGCATAATTGGCAGGGCCGAGAAGTTTAAATCACATTAACCCGTAGCTATTTTATTTTTTCAACCCTGAAGTCTATGGTTTGGCCTTCCAAAGGGATGATGTCCTGTGCGCCTTTCTCTGAATATTTTCCATTAATGTAAATCGCAAGGTACTCTCCTTGCGGCGGCTCAATGCCGGCTACCTGGTAGATGAAAACCCCAAATGGGTATTCCTCATAGCCGATTGTAACTCCGTCCTCGCCTTCGGACAGGGCCATGAAAAGATTCTGGCCCTTTTCTGCGGCCATTTTTTTATCCACAATTACATTGCCATCTATTCCAACAACACGAAGGGTGAATAATACTTGTTGGTCTGTTTTAGGAGTATAGTCAAGTGTATTCCCTAGCTTCCACGAACTAGTTTGCGTACCTTCTTCTGCCGCTTGCCGGTAACTAGATTGTTGCTGCGCGCAGCCTGCAAGTAATGCGAAAACCGCAAGCACAACGATTAGTTTCTTCATTTCACCCCTTCAAAAATCTTGAGTAGGCAACAAAAACATTATTCAGTGCCATAATATGACCTGAAACTTCCTTTGCGATCGCTGCGTCATAGAGTGGCGAAATTATTGTTATAGCAAATGCGGCCGAGACGAGGTGCATTATGGTGAACGGAACCTGCATCAGGAAAGTGAGCTGGAAGGGTTGCCCGAAGAGCGCCGTGCTCATTACTGGTCCTGTGATGAGGTCAAACGCCAGCACCCCGAGTACGCCGTTCGACATGAAGAGCCGGAGCGAGGATTTCTGGTTGCGGAGGTGGAAGTGTAATGCGAGTGCGATTATCGCGTAAGTGGCGCTTGTCACGAAAGTCCATGTCCCTATCCCGCTTGTGATGAGGTCGAACGAGAACATAGTTGCGAATGCGAACAGCGGTGCCTTCCAAAATGACTCGTTCTTCGCGGCCGGCAGCAGGAACCCAATGATTGGGTCGGAGTTCGGGAAGACCTTCAGCATCCTGTAGGCGTTCGCGGCAACCGCGCCGAGCAAGTACCCGAATTTCATGGTTACTTAATTGAGTTGGTGCTCCGGTATTAAAACAGTTGCCGCGGGGGTTATTGGTCAGGAAAACTTATCTGCATTGGAGAATCAGTGAGGGAATCCGAACTTCCGCCCTGCATTTTAAGATTTTGGTTATTTTCCCAAACAACCCTGGCAGTATTTTATCAGGAATACCCTGAAATGTTTTCATTAGAAGCAGGCTCAGAGTTGAGTTAAATCTTCACAGGCCCAAAGCCTCGGAAGGTGTTAACCTCATCATCGCCCGACTCCAATCTCCGGCGAAGCCTATTTATTATATTTCGGGTGACTTTTCGGGCTCCGGGCGCCATTTTCCCCTTGTTCACTTTCTAATTTTTTTAGAGGTACCACGGTTCAGTTTTCGTATTATTTTTGCTGTTTTTTTTCCGTATTGAAAGATAGATTTTAAAGGATTAATTCCATAATAGGTTCAAATAAATTTTGGTGTGGGGCGAAAGTTCTTGAAAGGTTCCAGCTTCGTCTTTAGGGGCATTAAAAACTCCCGATTTTTCCGAATTTCCCTATTAATCCTTCTCGCCCTTGCTTTGTTCCCAATTGTTTTTTCGGCCAACCAACTGCTTGCGCTCCACGGAAGGGTGAACCAGAACGGCTCAGGCATTTCCTCCGGCGACCTAAGGGTGTTCATCTACGATAACAATGTGGGGGGAAACCTGATTTACGATTCCAATTCCGACTTCAACGGCTCAATAGTCAAAGGGGCGTTCGACGTTATGCTGGGCTCAGGTACGATTTCACTCGACCTGAACTACGGCCAGCGCTACTTCCTGAATATATGGGTGAACAGCCAGGACCTGAATTTCGGTAATTTTGAGATGAAGGAATTCGAGGCCTCGCGCGGCAATGTGCGCTCTGTCTCCATAACCGACGGAACCCTGGTGAACGCGGACATCGCATCCAACGCGGCCATTGACTGGAGCAAGGTGTCCAAGTCCGCCTCGGTGCTCTCCGACATTGGCTGGAACTCAGACTTCAACACGACCTATTACAGGCAGTCTGACGCCAACACAGTGCTCCTGAACAAGGTGGATGCGAACGCCCTTTATGGCAGGCGCGCGGTCGACGAGAACATCTCTGGCAAGTGGACGTTCACCAACACCGCAACACTCTTCAATAACGGCTTCTCAAATGGCGGGGTAACAATCCAGAACGGCGTGCTCTACTCCCAGGGCATTGTGGTTGTGAGGGACATCAACGCCGCTACAGTGACAGCCATAGACGTGAATGGCCACTACAAGCCGTTCGTCGACAATACCTATAACCTCGGCGCCACTGCGAATAGGTGGGCAAGCATCTTTACCGTTGACCTCAACGCTTACAGCTCCACAATCACCAACCTCACCCTGAACTCGCCGCTCGGCGTTGCTTCAGGAGGCACTGGCAGCACTTCCTTTTCAGCAGGTTACATCCCATTCTCCACAGGCACTATCCTGACTTCCGACGGCAACCTCTTCTGGGACAACACGAACAAGCGCCTCGGTATAGGCCCTAACGTGGCCCCGCAGAACAGGCTCAACGTGATTGGCGACCTGAATGTCTCGCGCATGGATTCGCTCGTGCCCACAATAATCGCAACCACGAGTGGGAGAGTGGGCATAGGGCTCGTATCGCCTTCAACCACCTTGGATGTTAATGGAACCTTGCAGGTAAAGAGCAACTCCGGGACTTTTGGCATTTACCAGGACTCCTCCGGCAACGTGGGAATAGGCACGTCTACCCCCGGCAACAAACTCAATGTTGTCGGCGACCTGAACGTTACTGGTACGTCATACTTTGGCAACGTGAGGCTCTCGCTCTCGGACGTGAACCTCACCAACATCAATGCGCGCAGCACTGACATCATTTTCAACACGGCAGCAGGGGCCGAAATCGCCCGCCTGACCTCCACAGGCAGGCTCGGAGTCGGAACATCAGCGCCCGCGAATACACTCAACGTTGCCGGCGACCTTAATGTCACAGGCACTTCCTACCTCGGCAACATAATCCTCCAGACCTCTGACCTGAACGCCAGCACAGTCACTTCCCGCGACGGCAACATAGTTTTCAGGGACTCCGGCCTCGAAGAAATCCTCAGGATAGTGGGCGACACCAACAGGGTTGGGATAGGCACGGCAAGGCCCACAAGCACACTCACGGTCGCGGGAGACCTTAATGTCACAGGAATTTCCTATTTGGGCAACGTCATCCTGCAGACTTCCGACATCAACGTCACTAATATCAACGCCAGGGACCAGAACATAGTTTTCAGGAGCGTTGCGGGTTCTGAGTTGGCACGGATTGTGGGCTCCACTGGCTTCATCGGCGTGAATACCGCCAACCCAAAGCAGACCGTCAACATTGCAGGGGACCTTAATGTCACAGGGGTCTCGTACCTCGGCAACGTCATCCTGCAGACGAATGACATTAACGTCACCAACATAAATGCCCGCGACGGGAACATAAACTTTGTTTCCCCCGCAGGTTCGAATATCGCGCGCATTGTGGGCTCCACTGGCTTTGTCGGGGTGGGTACCACTGACCCGAAGCAGGCGCTTAATGTTGTTGGGGACTTCAATGTGACAGGTACTTCTTACCTTGGGGATGTTCGCATAATCGGTGATGACATCAACGTGAACACTATCAACACGCGTGACGGCAACATCACTTTTGTGGACAGGACGGGCGCGGAGCGCGCGAGGATTGTCGGCTCAACAGGATTTGTCGGCATAGGCACGCAGAACCCTGTGCAGGCGTTGAATGTGGTGGGCGACCTGAACGTTACCGGGGTGTCTTACCTCGGCAACATAATCCTGCAGACCAGCGATATAAACGTTACAAACGTCAACGCGCGCACTTCTACTGGCCTTGTTTTCAACAGCTCCACTGGCGCGGAGAGGGTGCGGATAACGGCGGATGGCAACATAGGGATAAACACCACAGCTCCCTCGGCGCGCCTCCAGGTGATTGGCGCTTCCGGCGACACCAACCTTTTGAGTGTGAACCTCAGCAGCGGCGCGCCTGCTCTGGTTGTGCTTGCCCGTGATGGGAACATTGGCTTGGGTTCGAGCAGTCCTGTCGCTACTTTGGGTG
>SBBR01000013.1 GCA_005239615.1 archaeon | reverse complement strand
CTCTCGGGCAAGCGCTGACGCACGAATAGATGCATGTCCAAACAAGCAAAAAATTGGGTGAAGAAAATGAAACATTTAAAGGGGTTTTCATAGATGCCAACCGATTTTGCGGCGCTAGAGAAAAAGTGGCTCGCTCGCTGGGAGAAAGAAAGAGCCTTCGAGGCGAACCCGGACAGCAGGCCGAAGTTCTTCGTGAATTTCCCTTACCCCTACATGAACTCGCTCATGCACCTCGGCCACTTCTACACCCTTATGAGGGTCGAGGCCATGGCGCGCTATAAGCGCATGAGAGGCTACAATGTCCTCTTCCCACAGGCATGGCACTGCACCGGCAGCCCTATTGAAAATGCCGCGCAGCGCATCCGCGAGAACGAGCCGAAGCAACTTGAAATAATGGCCCAGCTCGGCATTTCCGAGAAGCAGGCAAGAGAGTTCGAGAGGCCGGAGAAATGGGTCGAGTATTTCCCCAAGGAAGCGGAGAAGGACCTGAGGGCATTGGGCATGAGTGTGGACTGGAGGAGGAGCTTCATAACGACATCCCTCAATCCGCACTATGACAAGTTCATCAAGTGGCAGTTCAGCAAGCTGAAGGAAAAGGGCTATGTAGTGAAGGGCAGGCACCCAGTTGTGTGGTGCGTGAAGGACAACTCTCCTGTTCCTGACCACTCGCGCGTGGAGGGAGAGGGCGAAACTCCGCAGGAGTTCACGCTCCTCAAGTTCAGGTTTGGAAAGGAGTTCATTGTTGCTGCAACCCTGCGCCCTGAAACAGTTTTTGGCCAGACCAACCTCTGGGTCAACCCGGAGGCCGAGTACGCAAGGGCAATCGTTGATGGCGAGGCTTGGCTCGGTAGCAAAGAATTTTTCGGCAAACTCCAGAACCAAGGCCATGAAATCAAGATTTTGGGTGCGGTGAGCGGCAAGGAACTTATCGGCAAAAGTGCTGTCGCGCCAATGATTGAGAGGGAATTGCCCATCCTTCCTGCTTCGTTTTGCGACCCTTCCAAGGGCACGGGCATCGTCACAAGCGTGCCTGCGGACGCACCCGACGATTATGTCGGCCTCCGCGACCTGCAGCAGTCAAAGGCGGAATGCGAAAGGCACGGGTTGGATTATGGAGCTGTCAGGTCAATAAAGCCGATTCCCATAATAGATTCAAAAGACTTGGGTCCGATGGCAGCCGTGAAAATCGTCGAGGACATGAAAATAAAAAATCAGGGCGAGCGCGAAAAGCTCGAAGAGGCAAAGAAAATCGTCTACAGAAAGGGCTTTTACGAAGGGGTAATGAACGCGAACACAGGCAGTTACTCCGGCCAAACCGTGACAACCGCGAAGGACAAGGTGAAAAAGGAGTTGATTGACAGGGGTGCGGCTGGCATTTTTTACGAGCTGACAGGAAGGGTGGTCTGCAGATGCCTCACAGAATCAGTCGTGAAAATCGTCTCGGACCAGTGGTTCATAAAGTACAGTGACCCGCAGTGGAAAGAACAGTGCCGCAACGCGCTCGCACTCCTGCGGCTCTACCCTGAAACAGCGCGCCAGCAATTCGAGTATGTGATTGGCTGGCTCAACGACTGGCCCTGCACGCGAGAGTTCGGCCTGGGCACCAATCTCCCATGGAATGAGAAGTGGGTGATTGAGAGCCTGAGCGACTCCACCATTTACATGGCCTACTATACAATTGCGCACCGCATAAAGGAGATTCCACAGGGCAAAATAAACGACGCATTTTTTGATTATGTGTTCCTAGGGAAAGGGGGCGGCGATGCAAATGTCAAAAAGCCTGCAAGGTTCAAAAGGGCTGTGGCCGAGAAAGGAGATTTCCGTGAGGCTGATGTTGGAAACCTGAAGGTCGACATGAAAATCTGCGGTGAATTGCGCAGGGAGTTCGAGTACTGGTACCCTGTTGACTTCCGCAACTCAGGCAAGGACCTCATCCAGAACCACCTGACATTCTTCATGTTCAACCACATTGCCGTCTGGCAAGACCCATCTAAATGGCCGAAAGGCATCGGCGCAAACGGCTGGATAATGGTGAACGGCGAGAAGATGTCCAAGTCCAAGGGCAACTTTATCCTCCTGCGGGAGTTGACGGAAAAGTTCGGCTGTGATGCCTCGCGCTTTGCCGTCCTTTCAGGGGGCGAGGGCCTTGACGACGCCAACTTCGAGTTTGCCATGGCAGAATCCATGAAGACCAAGCTCTCGGAGTGGCTCGAGCAGGCCCCTAAGCTGGCTTTCTCAGGCGTTGCACTGAAGGAGCGCAGGGCAATAGACAACTGGTTCGAATCCGAGCTGAACAGGATTATAAAGGAAACGACCGATGCGATGGACTGTGCGATGTTCAAGACAGGCCTCCGCAATTCATTCTTCGAGCTGCAGCGCATAATAAAATGGTACCTGCACCGCACCGGAGGGAAACCCGAAAAGTCCCTAATCAAGGAAGCCATTGTGGCGCAGTGCCTAATGCTTTCCACCGTCACGTCTTTCGTCGCGGAAGAAGCTTGGGAAAAACTCGGCGGCAAGGGCTTGGTATGCATGTGCCAATGGCCTTCTTTCGACATGGCGAAGATAAGGGCGGATTATGGGGAGTCGGAGAGGCTTGTCCAGCAGACGCTCGAGGACGTCAGGCGCATAATGGAGCTTGCGCGGATTGCCAAGCCAAGGAAAATAACCATATTCACGGCGCCCGATTGGAAGTGGAATGCAATCGCCCTCGCAGCAGCTGCGTGCAGGGGGAAACCGGACTTCGGAGCGGTAATGAAGGCCCTGATGCAGAATCCCGTCATCAGGTCGCACGAGAAGGAAGTCGAGGGCTTTGCGAAGCAGGCAGTGAAGGTCGCTAAGGAATTCGAGGGAAGGGAAAGGGTGGATGAGACGGCGCTGCTCCTTGAGAACATTAGTTTTTTCGCTAAGGAGTTCGGCGCTGAAGTAGAGGTGCTTGATGCCGCTTCTGCCAAAGCCAGCCTTGACAAGGCACAGAGGGCGTTCCCCCTCAAGCCTGCAATAATAGTGGAATAAGCCGCAGGTTTTTCTGGCGCCAATCCATCGGGGCACTAAAATCCCAGCAACCCCAAAAAACGCCCCAGTCATTTATGCAGGTTTTTGTTCATTTCGGGGAAAGACCGGCTTCGTCCAGCGTATAGTAGCAAGAGGCTTACGCTGCGGAGCTCAGACCAGGTAGTCAACCTGCAGGTCGAGTGTCTCCTGCATGTTCCTGAGCTCCTTGATGGCCTTGTGGAGCTTCGAGGAATCCATGTTCCTAACATAGTACTCGGTAATGCAGGTTGACCTGTCGCTCCTGCAGGAGCCGTTTACAATCTCAAGGTCGAGACCGTGCTTCGCGAGCACCCCGACAAGCCTCGAGAATATCGCTGGCGTGTCGAGATACTCGACCCTTATCTTGGCGAGTCTGTTGCTAGTGCACAGGTTTTTCCTCTTCAACTCCTTTTGTATAATCCTTCTTGCCTTGCCAGAATGCACGAACGATTCCCACTTGAGGTTCACCTGCCCCATGAAAGAATAATGCACCTTAACAACATCACCAGCATTCAGTCTCGTCCAGAGAGGCACCATCCTGCCGTTGACCTCTGCCTTGGCCGCCCTTGTGGCGCTTCTCTCATCGTGGAAAAAGGCGAAATCAAGTGCAGTCGAGTTGAGCGGGAGGTTGACCACGTCGCCGTTTTCCGTGAACACTATCATGGCGCTGTTGTGGAAATCGAGGTTCAGCGCATCAGCCACTTTCTCATCCATGTCTGCGTCTGAAAGTCTTATGGTCGGGAAGAGCCTTGAGTAACGGGCCATTATGTCACTGCCGCCGCCGTTCTCCCTTAGGAGCGCCACAACGCCATCCTCAGCAATCCTGTCCATCTCCTCAGAGAATATGTAGACTTTCAGCGGCTTCTTGTCAGGGCCTATGATCTGGGTGTGAAGCGACTGGTAAATTGCGTATTCTGGAATTGCAATCATGTCCTTCATTTTTGTTGGAATGGGCTTGAAGCACTCGTGGACCATGCCAAGCGCAGCATAGCAGCCAAGCCTGTCCGGCACCAGGACCTTCAGAATGAGGGTGTCGTTAATCTCTCCAATCCTCTTGTCCTGCGCAATCATCTTGCTGTAGGTCGAGTAGAATGACTTGTGCTTTTCCCCCAGCCTCCACCCAGCCTGCGGGTGCTTCTTCTTAAGGACTGAAATTGCCTTCGATATCACGCCTGCCTTCCTTTTCCTGCTCGCCGTCACGCTTTTCCTGATCTCTGTGAACTTTTGGGGTTCGAGAGTGGCGAAGCAGATATCTTCAAGCTCGTACTTCATGGCATGCATGCCGAGTTTGTGGGAAATCGGAACGTAAACAGTCAGGGCGTCAGCCGCAATCCTTTTCCTCTTTTCCTCGTCGAGGAAGGAAATGGTCCGCATGTTGTGCAGCTTGTCGTAGAGCTTTATCACGAGCACCCTAATGTCCTTCGACGCCGCCATCATAGTCTTGATTATGCTGGCGTTGGAGTGCTCCTGCCTCGACCTGAACGCGAGGGCATCAAGCTTTGTGAGGCCGTCGACGAGCCTGTAGACGTCCTCCCCGAACTTCGAGAGTATTTCCTTCTTGTCGGTTTTCGTGTCCTCGATAATGTCATGCAGCAGCGCGGCGCTGACCACGACCTCATCCATACCTTTTTTTGCGAGTTCCTTCGCCACCGCGACAGGGTGTGTGAAGTAGGCCTCGCCCGACTCCCTGAACTGGCCCTCGTGCGCCTTCTTCGAGAAGTAGTAGGCCTCCTCTAGCATGCTGAAATCTGCTTCAGGTCTGAATCTAGGCATGGCCATCTCTATTTCCTTCAGCTCCTGCTCGGCCCGTGGAACCATACTATAAGCATCTGCCACAGAAATGAATTTAAGCCCAATCCGATGCCTTTCCGCGATTGTGGATAGCGGGGCCGTCCCTAAACAGGGTTTTATACCCAAAATGATTTCGACAATTGGAGTCACATTTCAGTTATGGGCTCGATGTTGAGCAGCCAGAGGCCATTCTCCAGGATCTGCGCCACCGCCTTCACGAGCGCAAGCCTCTGCACTGCCTTTTCCTTCTCGGCCTGCAGCACAGGCACCTCGTGGTAGAATGAGTTGAACTCCTGGCTCAACTTAAGGAGGTAAAATGCTATTTTGTGCGGGTTGGACTGCTCAGCTGCCTCGCCGACTTTTCCCCTGAAGGCCGCAAGCATGGAAACCAGGGTCTTCTCCTTTTCATGCGTGAGCATGATTTTTCCCGGTTTCGCCTTAGCAAGCTTCCCTGCCTTGCGCAGTATGCTGTTTGCGCGGGCGTAGCTGTAGAGTATGAACGGCCCTGTCTCTCCCTCAATGGCAGTAGCCTTCTCCCAGTTGAAGGTAATCACGCTGTTCCTATCGTGGGCGAGCATGCCGAACTTTATCGCCGCGAGGCCAATCGCCTTAGCAGTTGCCTCTAATTTCCCCTTCTTCCAGCTAGGGTGCCTTTGCATTGTTTCCACGAGAGTCTTGGCGAAAACTTCGCTGTACAGCTCATAGTAGGTTATGACATTACCTTCGCGCGAGGACATCTTACCACTTTCTAGCCGCACCAACTCATAGTGCAGCGCCACTGTTTTGCAGTATTCAGGCCTTGGGCCACTTTCGTTCAGGATGTCCAGCGTCTTTACGAGCTGCCTGAAGTAGTGGGTTTGCTCCGCGCCTACCACGTTATAGGAAATCCCTGCCTTTATCTTTTCCTTCTTGAGCTTAGCGAGGGCGAGGTCCTTGCTGGAGTAGAGCGCCGCTCCGTCGCTCTTCAGGATAAGGAACTTGCCGAGGCCTTGCTCCTCCAAATCGACAAGCACCGCACCCTGGTCCTTTATGGCAAAACCCTGCTCGAGCAGCCTGTGCGCTATCTTGATGCCTTCCTTCTCGACCTCGCTCTCGAGTATTATCCTGTCGAACTCTGTGCCGAGCTCCGTGTAAATGCCATCGAAGTACTTGAGGCTCGCTTTCCTGAGCCTCTTCCAGTCCGCGACAAGCCACTTGTCCCTGCCCTTTTCAAGGGCAACAACCATGTCGCGCATCTTCTGCTCTAACCCTTTGCTTCCTCCCTGTTCCTCGTCCTCCCTGACAGCCTTTGCACCTGACGCATAAAGGTCGCCGAGCCATTTTCCCTTCTCGAAAACGTCCTTTGGCTCAGGCATGTGGGAAAGTTCCCTGTATGCGTAGAGGGTTTTGCTGACGTGCGGCCCGACATCCCCCCCATAATTCGCCCTGAAGACCTTTCTGCCAGAGGCCTCGAAGAGCCTCGAAATCGCCTCCCCAAGCACTATGTTCCTCACGTGGCCAATGTGGAACGCCTTCATGGGGTTGGCCTGGCAGTACTCAACGATAATCTTTTCCCCTGTGGGCCGGGCGAGGCCATACTTGCCCTTCTCCCTGAGGATTTCGGCGATGACTAAGCTGCTGAACTTTCCCTCATCAAGATAGAAATTGATGTAAGGGCCTTTCGCCTCAGCTTTGCTGAACCCTTGCGGAAGCGGAATTTTTTCCCTTAGCTCCTGCGCGATGGCAGCTGGGCTCTTTTTCATCACGGCGGCGAGCTTGAAACAGGGCAGCGCGAAATCGCCCATCTGCTTATGTGGGGGAACCTCAAGCAACTGCTCAACTAGCTTTTCCTCAACGCCAGCCTTGGCGATTGCCTTTACAAGCCCGCTCCTGAACATAGGTTTTTCAATCCCCAGAATAAATCAACCTAAAAGCCATTTAAAGCCTGCCCACCGTAAAAAACCGCCCCATACATAACATGTCAGAACCTGAATGGCGAAAAATCGGTTCTGTAGTCGTAATGGTCTATGCCCTCGGACTTCTTGAGGAAACCCACGACGGCGTAGGTTATGGGCGTGAACAGCACTTCCACGCCGACCTTGAAGACGTAGTTCGATACAACGAGCGCCACAAACACATCCGTCGGGAGGACACCTAGGAACGCTATAGTAGAAAATACCACCGTGTCAACTACCTGGCCGGCAACTGTCGAGCCTATAGTCCTTTGGTAGAGGTATTTTCCCTTGCTCATGATTTTCATTTTCGCGAGCACGAAGCTGTTCGTGAACTCGCCCGCGAAGTAGGCTATGAGCGAGGCAAGCACTATCCTCGGCACGAAACCTAGGATAGCGTCGTACGAGGCCTGCCCGGCCCAGCTCGGGTCTGAGGGAAGCATGCCCACAACGAAGAACACGATTGACATGAGGAGCGCGGAGCCAAAGCCTACCCATATGACCTTCCTCGCGCGCCTGAAGCCGTAGACCTCGGTGAGGATGTCGCCGAAGATATACGAGAGCGGGAACAGTATCGTGCCGCCGTCGAATGTGAATGGCCCCAGCAAGAGTATCTTCGCCGAGGCGATGTTTGAAATCAGGAGCACGGCAACGAAGAGGCCTGTGATTGTAGTGTAGAACCTGAGCTCTCTACTCCCGTCCTCACCAACCTCATTAATTTTAGCTTGTCTTTTCTCCATCAGCCTCACTTTTTTTGGATCAAGTAGTTCCTTTCATACTTGACTTTTCCCATATTCTCGCGCGTACGGACTTTTCATGGTAGTTGCAACCCGAAACAACGCTTTTTCCCAGTCATACTGTATGCCCCCCTTGTTGAAATGTAGGTCCTTGGAACCTTTTTAAGGCATTCGAGACGTTATTGCCGGCACGCTCAATATTTACCGGAATTCTAAAGCGGACCAGGTGAAATTATGAACAGCCTTTTCGCAAAAAAGGCTGGCGAAAAATGCACCGTGCCCCATTTTTGATGGTGGGACGGACCCGGTGAGATTTGAACTCACGACCCCCTGCTTAGAAGGCAGGTGCTCTATCCAGCCTGAGCTACGGGCCCATCACAACAACTTTTTCCTTCCACCCATTTAAAGGCTTTGGGATTCATCAATAGCATGGATCACTTGTACAGCATCCCGTAGTAGAGTTGCTCCACTATTGCGCGGTTCTTCTGCGGCTGCTCCTCTGACACAAATGACTCAATCGGCGCGGCGTAGTAAGCCACCCTATCACCTACCCCACTGGAAACAATGAAAGGCAGCTTCTGGCCAAGGCTGTAATTTTTCCCCTCCTCAATCCACGGCTTGCCTGCAGTGCCCTTTGCCTGCACGAGGAAGCTCGTCCCGTAGTCGAGCGCCGCAACCAGCCTCACGTCACTCTCGTTCCTCAGCTTCACAATGCCAAAATCGCCTGAGTATGGGAAGCTGGGGCTGAGGCCGTACACAAGCTTGTGGTCGCCCTTCACTGACTGTATGTATCCAGCGACCTCGCCTTTCCTGCACTCCGAGAACTCGCACCTGTTGCCGATGTAATCAATGCCAAGGAACTCGTCGAAGCCCACCTGTTTGTCCCCGTCCTTCCTCGCCCAAGGCCCTATAATCTGGTCCTTGCCTCCCTCGTTCCTTTCCTTGTCTTTCAGGTAGGTGTCGAGGGGCGTTCCTGCAGTGCCGTCGCAGAGCTGTGTGCCGGCATCGCCCGTCCACACGAGCCTGCCGCCGGCATTAACGTAGTACATGAACACCTTAAGCTTGTCTGTGCAGATTTTCCGCGCGCCTTCCACTATAATCATCTGGTACTCGGTGACGTTGCCGTATGTGAGGCGATCCATATTCATGGTTTTCACCCTCGCGTTCAGCACCTCCCTTCCCGCGAGCACCGCCTCAAGCTTCTGTGAGTCTCCAATGCCGCCCTCGCCGTACGCAATGAGAACCACGGGCTGGCCGTCGCCCTTTATGATTGTGTAGTAGATTTCGCAGCCCCCCGGAATTTGGCCGCAGCTGAGGATTCCTGTAAACACCAAGGTGAAAATGAGCACGACTATGAGTATCAGCAGGATGCCGAGGTGGAAAACGTTCTTCTTAAGTTTCTCGTCCATGATATAAATCCAATGGCGTGGCGGTATAAATTACTTTTCCTTCAGCACGAACATGCCTATGAGGCTGGCAAAAAAGAAGTTCGAAGCGATATGTATGAAGGAGAAGGGCCACACTAGCAGCAGCTGGTCGGGAAGGTTGACCGCGAGCTCGAAGAGAACCGTGCCGAGCACCGTGTACCACAAGAGGTTGTTGAATGTCGCCTTCCTTGCCAGGCCAGCGAGGCCGCCTGCCACTGCTCCTCCGACTGCCTGCCAGAGAATCCACATGCCGAAGAACTCGCTCGGCAGGAAAATGTTGGAGATAGGGTACGCAAGCAGGCCGACTATGATGCCGGCCTCGGTGCCGTAAGCAAGGCCGGCGAAAACCGCAATCGGTATGATGGGCTCTACCGAGGGGATGTTCACGAGCGGGGTTACCTTCAGCAGCACCCTGCCCAGAACCGCAAGGCCGAGGAGGATAAAGACCTCAGATTCTGTTATGCTCTTTTTCCTGCCGTGGACGTTTTGGACGGAATCCCCTGCAGGCTTTTCCTCGTGCTTCTCCACGTGCGCATGCTCCTTATGCCCCGCGTCTCCATGCCGTTGGTCGTCAGAGTGCTCTTCATTTGACCTTTCGTCGTGCCGATCACCCTGGTCCTCGTCATAGCCGTACCCCTCTTCGTGGGCCTCTTCACCATGGCCGCCGGAGTCATCGTGACCCCCTTCTTCTTGCTCGCCGTGGCCTGACATTGACTTCACCATACAAATGCCGGAAAGAAAAAATTTTGCGGGAGGCAGGATTTGAACCTGCGAAGGCACTGAGCCACGTGGACCTCAACCACGCCGAATTGACCGGGCTATCGGACTCCCGCATTAATCAATGCACTGTAGAAAAAGGCTGGGTTCGCCTTTTAATATTTCCCATCCTGAAACCAGCGGCTTTACAAATGCCCCTTAATCCTCTTCTCCCATTCGCACAGCTCCTCTTCCTCAGCTTTGCGCGAGCCCAAATGCATCTTCAGGCTGTCGTTGACAAAACGCGGAATGACATGGAAATGGAGGTGGTGTATCACCTGCCCTGCAGCCTCCATGTTGTTCTGCACCACGTTGAAGCCGTCCGCCTTTGTTGCCTTCATTGCAGCTGCGCCGATTTTCTGCACAATCCTTACAACCTCCTTCAGCTCAGCATCGGGAATGTCGAGGAGAGTCTGGTAGTGGTTCTTAGGAAGGACGAGCGCATGGCCTTTTGCGGAAGGGTAAACATCAAGGAAGGAGATAACCTGCTCGTCCTCATAGAGGATTTTGGATGGGATTTTCTTCCCGATTATCTTGCAGAAGATGCAGTCGTCAGACATCGGCACCACTGTAAAACAAGGACCTTCATCCCTTTATATTTTTAGGGTTATAAGTAATTCGGAGCCATTACTGGGTAGTCTTCTTTTTGATTTCCACGACTTTTATCCAGAAGGAAAGGGTTTTTCCCGCGAGCTGGTGCTTGAATTCTATCGTGGCCATGCCGTCATTGATGTCAATCACCCTGCCTATCTGGCCTGTGCCAGTGGATATGGGAGCTCCTATGGTAATGTTCCCATCGTCGCCAATTGCTGTGAGCGGCACGGTTATCCTCTGGCCTTTCGCGTCAGCCGCGCCGTATGCCTTTTCAGGGGGAATAGTTACTTCCTTCTCGTCGTTGAGCTTCATGCCTATTACTGCCTCGTCAAAACCCTTAATCATCTGGCCCCCGCCGGCCACGAACTCGAGTGGGCCCCTGCCCTCGCTCCTGTCGAAAATCGTGCCGTCTGTGAGCTTGCCCACATACTCTACCTTCACGCCGTCGCCTTTCTCCACGCTCATTGCCTGAACACCAACCTGTGCCACATCGGCGCTATTGCCTGAAGCTTCAGGTGTACCTCCCTGTGGATTTACATTCTGCTGGGGCTGCTGTTGTTGGACGCAGCCGGAAAGCAGGAGCAGTGCCAGCGCCAATGTCGCAATAAGTTTCATCCAACCTTTATTCTCTGCGAAACCGTTATAAAGCCCGCATCGATACAATTATAATCTCAAAACCAGTAACGAATTCGTCCCGCATGAAAGAATTTGCTTTTGCAATACGGTTGACCTTCACCACTATAGTGCTTTTTTCAGGGTGTGCAAGCCAACCGCCAGAAAAAGCCACTGCGGTTGCCACTGGCGGGGGTGCAGGTCTTCCGGTAAGGCCAGTTTCCGGGAGTGGACTTGTTGTAGATAAGGTTGATGGAACTGAAAAACCCGCAAACCAGGCGCGTGCAGCCGCACAAAAAGTCTGCGCCCAGGACACGACACTCAACTTTGATTCACCACCTTACTACGAAGGCCAGTTGATTGACGCGCACATGCACATGCCGTCATTGTTCCCAGCGCCTCCTGGCACAGGTTACAGTCCCGCTGTCCTCGGCAGCCATGTTACAATGGATGAAATAATATGCCGCCTCGACAGGGAAGGAATCAGGAAGGCCATAGGCTTTTTCCTCGTGCTTGACTTCCTCCTTGAGCCTTCACTCGATGTCCCGCGCGGTACGGAAAACAAGTATCCGGGGAGAATTGCGCCTTTCCTCATGCCTGCGCCCCTCACAAAACCTACACTCGCGCCAGAGGTATATGGCTCGGTCGCGGCTTCAAACCCTGGCCTATTCAAGGGTTATGGTGAGCTGCCCTTCTACTTCCCTGTTTTTAGGGGCAAGAGCCCAGACGATGCGGAGTTCATGCAAGTGTTTAAGGTGGCAGACATGCAGAACCATGCAGTGATGATTCACCCTACCCCTGAAACCATTGAGTCAATGGAGATTGCCATCCAGCAGAACCCAGAAGTGATTTTCCTCCTGCACGGCACCGAGGTCGAAGATGAGATAGCAAGGCTTGCTGAAAAGTACTCAAATGTTTATGTGTCCCTTGACGCGACACTCTTCCCAATGCTCTATGGCTCGGACTCGAAGGAGGCGTTCAAGTCGGAATTCAGCAAAGGATTCGATTCCATGCTTAAGGGGGGCATTGCCAAGTGGAAGGTACGCATAGAGGCCAACCCCGACAGCTTTGTGTGGGGCACTGACAGGGGAGAGAGCTGGCACTTTGACGAGGAAGTAGGGTCTTATCTTGTCGAGTTCGGCAGGGCTTTTATAGCGAGGCTATCACCAGAAGTGCAGGAAAAATTCGCTTTCAGGAACGCCGAGAACCTCCTCGCCGGGAAAAAGACTGGAGCCAAGGCGACTGTCATGCCCATCACGAAATCGCCATTCACTGGAATGGAAGGACTCTGCGCGAGCGAGGCGAAATGTAACGAGTTCTGCAAGGACAATTATGGAAGATGCAGGCAGTACTGCGATGCACACCAGGATTACAAGCTGTGCAGGGATGGGTTCTCGTTCCAGTGAAATAAAGGTTTTCATTAAGGTAACCAGACGCGTGTAACGAGCTCCGAAGAAACTTTTGTCAAAAGTTTCGGTAAAATGTACGACAACCCGTCCTGATGTCCGGTTTCGCCCAGCTCAACCGGACGGACGCGGGGGACGAGATTCGAACTCGCGCCTCCTTTCGGAGACCCGGTAGCTTTCCTGCCATGCCACCAAATTTCTTTCTTTGGGGCACCTTGCACCTTTCTTTCTTTTCTAAAGAAAGAAAGGGGCAGGGCTCAAGCCGGGCGCGTTTGACCACTCCGCCACCCCCGCAACCTTTTTCTTTTTCTTAGGAAGACCTTGTCCCTTTCGGGACGAGGCCTCTCAGAGCCTTGCTCTGCGAGGAAAAGAAAAACGTTGACGAAAAAGAAAAAGAAGCAAACGTGTTAAAAGCTTGGCCAAAAAAGAAAAGGGCCAAGCCTTTAGGCCTCTTTCATCTTGGATTTAAAGAAGATTTCACATATTAGGGTTAAAAAGCTTGTTTAGAAGGTACAAATCAGAGCCCGCGTAGCTCGCGCACCGCTGCAGCAACCCCTTTTGGGTGCTTGAATATGAAGGTACCTGCCACGAGCACGTCTGCGCCGGCCTTCACGCACTTCCTCGCAGTTTCGAGGTTGATTCCACCATCCACCTCTATTTCGCACTGCAGGCCTTCACCATCGATTTTCTTCCTGAGATCAGAGATTTTTTCGAGCGCGGAGTGGTTGAACTTCTGGCCGCCAAATCCGGCATCAACACCCATCACGAGGGCAAGGCTTACCTCATCAAGATGCGGGAAGATTTTCTCCACTGGGGTTTTCCTGTCAACCGCAATTCCTGCTTGCATCCCGGCATCCTCGATAAGGTGAATTGTCTTCAGGGGCTTGGCCGCGGCCTCAACTTGGAAAATCAGGAGCTTGCAGTCCATGTCCGCGAACTGCTTCACATAATTCTCCGGCTTCTGCACCATGAGGTGGGCTTCGAGGAAGAGTTTTGTGCGGGAACGCAGCTTACCGAAGAAGTTTTTCGGGACGCCAGTGTTGGGCACGAATTTGTTGTCCATGATGTCGAACTGTACCCTGTCAACGCGCGCCTTCTCAAGCTCTGGCAGCCATTCCTCCCACCTTGAGAGGTCAGCGTTGAGCACGGACGCGGCGATTTGTGCCATAATCATTCTACCATTATTCTGTTTTTTAAACCTGTTTCGGCGAGTGAGTTTCGGGCATTTCAGGTCTAGGCTTACTCATTCGGGACTGAACAGTAGGCGAGCCATTTTTTACACCCCCCAGAATAGCATTTTGACCTGACCTTCACAAATTCTGTAGACTCTGGTTCGGTGTCATACTCCCTTACCACAAGTTTCCTCGGCGGCCTGCCGCGCTGCGTAACCTTCGCGACAATCTCCTGGCCAAGGAAGCACCCCTTTGTGAATGAAACCGCGTCACCCCAGTCGGTGTTCATAATCATGTCATCATCAAATTCCTGGCCCTGCATAGACACAGAGTTCTCGAGGCGGAAGCGGTCGAACTCTTCCCCTGTAAGTTCCTTCAGGCCTTGCGGAGGGCCTTCCGACAGCATGACAACGGAATTTTTTTCCGGAATTTCCATTCCGCTTATTTCTTCCGGACGCTCCCCTACAACAAAAAACACCTTGATGTCCGTCGGCTCCAGCCTGACTTTGCCCAGCCTCAGGTAGGACGAGAGGTGTGAGTAGAGCCTCTGGGCGTAATTTTTATTGAACGCTATGTAGAACCCCCCATTCACATATTTCTGATAGAACACCGCGACTATTTTCCCGTAAATGTCTATGGATGCGTTCCTGCTAGCAGTGAGGGTGTTGGTGAACACGCCTTGGTTGAACTTCTCCACATCAGGGGTGCTGCCATTGAGCTTCATCACGACAAAAGGCAGCGTGTAGTAACCTTCCATGACATGGCTATGGCAGGTAAGACAGTTAAAAGTTTGCGCCGGATTTTGTTGGAGAGGTGCTTGTATGAAAGAAGCGTTAGCGCTGCTCAGTAAAAACGACACCGTGCTGTCCCGTATAATTGCCGAAAATGGTGCGTTCACGCTGGAGGTGAAGAGGAACCGCTTCGAGAGCCTCTGCCAGGCTATAATTTACCAGCAGCTCTCGATGAAGGCCGCGGCCGGCATCTACAAAAGGTTCAGAGCCTTGCACCGTTGGAAAATCAGTCCGCAACGAACACTGTCCCTGAAGAAAACCTCGCTCAGAAAGGTAGGCCTCTCGGAAAGGAAAATCGAGTATATCCGCGACCTTGCAGGGAAATTCTCGGATGGCACCATAGATGCGAGGCGGCTCGGCGAAATGAGTGATGTGGAAGTGATCGAGACACTCACGAAGGTCAGGGGCATTGGCGAGTGGACCAGCCACATGTTCCTCATTTTCTCGCTCGGCAGGTTCGACGTGCTCCCCATAGGAGACCTCGGTTTCAGGCGCGCGGTAATGGAGGCCTATGGTCTCGAGAGCATTCCGAGCGATGAACAGCTGCTCGCCATTTCAGAGCGGTGGCGGCCATACAGGACAGTCGCGGCTTGGTACCTATGGAGGAGTGCGGACAAAGGCATTGAATATTGAGTGGGTGATGGGTTGAACTGGCGGCAGCACATACTCTTCGCGTTGTTCTTTTACGGCATAAGTCTCGCCACGCTCTACGCCGCAGGTGGCTTTCCCGCCCCTGGAGTGGTCGCGTTGGGAGTTGCGGTGACGGCTTTCTTCGGCCTGCTCCCGGACATAGACACGGAAAAGAGCAGGATTCACAAAG
Source organism: archaeon (assembly GCA_005239615.1). Lineage (GTDB taxonomy): Archaea > Iainarchaeota > Iainarchaeia > Iainarchaeales > Iainarchaeaceae > CABMIU01. The sequence continues at coordinate 4,642 of SBBR01000013.1, read as the reverse complement.
TTGTCGTTCCGCTTCTCCTTGCCGCTTCAATAGCGACGGCAGCCCTCTACCTCGCAATGCAGGCCACGGTTTTTCTCGTGTCCTTTGTTGTGTTGGTTGTCTCGGCGCTCAGCCTCAAGTTCCTCCGTCACAGGGGCTTCACGCACACCCTAAGGTTCGGCATTCTCACCGCCCTGCCCCTTTTCGCCCTCAGCCCTCACTATGGTCTCTTTGCGCTGGTCGCATTCATTTCCCACCTAGTTGCTGACATGCATCTCAAGCTCTGAGCCGTTTGATACGTTATGGTATTGGGTTATAATGATTTCCCGCCCGGACTCGTTTCATGCTGCCGCAGCTGCCCCAGAAAACGGTTTTTTTCGCCCTCATCGGCGGAGCTGTCGCGCTGGAAGTGCTTGGCGATGTCCTGCTGAAAAAATGGGTTCTGCAGGATAGGGGGCTTCTGCTCTACTCAGGGCTCGCGCTCTACTTCCTCGGAACAGTCCTCTTGGCATTCTCGCTGAGGCACGAGTACCTTTCGAAAGCAATCTCGGTTTTCACAGTCCTGAACCTGATCGCGGTCGTGCTTGCCGGCGTTTTCCTGTTCAAGGAGAACCTAACGCTCGTGAACAAGGCGGGAATAATCCTCGGGCTTGTAAGCATCATGCTCCTCGAAATGTGAATGGACCACAACTTCCACCTGTCAATGACGCCTGAATACAGCATTGCATTGGACGGAAAGGGACAAGTTATTTTTGTTCTGCGGGTTTTTACCGCTGTATCTGCCTCTTCACATACCGGCTCTGCATTATGCGATGGTAGAGCCACGGCACGTTGGCGAGCAGGAAAACCGCAATATACTCTTTTAGTGAAGGTGAAACCGTTTCCAGCCTGCCACGCTCAATCGCATCCATTATCCACCCCGCGACCTCCTTTGGGTCTGCCATCCTCTCCGGCTGCCTCCTGTGTGGATGCATGGCGAACGATTCATTGTCGAAGAAATGCGTCCTCGTCGCTGATGGGCATATGACATGCACGTCGATGCCGTCCCACTTCAGCTCGTGGTAAATGCTCTCCGAGAAAGCCCAAATCGCGAACTTGCTTGCGCAGTATCCCGAGTAATTGGTGAGGGGAAGCTTTCCTGCCATTGAGCTGATGTTCACTATGTGCGAGCCGCGACCCATTGTTGGCAAGAGTTCCTTGGTGAAATAAACCGTGCCGAAATAATTTGTCCTCATCAGGCCCTCAATGTCCTTTATTTCCGTGTCCCTTAACGCACCATAAATTCCGTAGCCTGCGTTGTTCACTAGGACGTCAACGCTACCGAATTTTTTCTTTATCTGTGCGCAAGTCTTCTTCGCCAGTGCGTAATCGCTCACGTCGCACCTGAACACGACCGCTTCCAGAGCCCCTTTTTCCAAGCACGCCTTTTTTGTCTCGTTAAGACGCGTGACATTCCGGCCGATCAGCACTAGCCTCGCGCCCCTTTCCGCGAACGCCTCTGCGGTTTCCCTGCCGATGCCGGAACTAGTGCCGGTGATTACCACAGTTTTTCCATCAAAAGCCATGCAATGGATTGCTCCTGGAAAGCAATTAAAGTGTTCGCTAAGACCGTTGGATTTTTATATGGCCTCATGCTTTTCTTATTCTGCAATGAAACTCTTGCCTAGAGTGAAGCGCATCGTCCAAAAGCTAAATGAAAGATACCGGAAAGCTCCGACGGCCAGTGTTGAAACGGCTTTCACCAATGTTCTTCCGCCCGAGTTTACGGGTTTTTCTGGTGCAGCAAGCTTCCAGATGCTAGCCTCACTCGCGAGAGTCGAGGCGGGAAAACTTTTCGGCACGAGGTTTACTGACTGGTTAGCCCGGACCGAGGCCGGCATTAGGGAGAAAAAACTTGGTAGAGAAGAAAGAAGAGCCGCCATACGCCCTGCCATACTGGCCCTGAGGGAGGCAATAAGAAACACTGAATTGATCTTAGAAAGCCACTTTCTTGACTTATCGACCAGGCTTAACAATCACAAACAAAGACTTCTGGCCAATCCTAACGAAAGAAAAGGCTATATGGAATGGTACTTGAAAAAAATAGGGTCGGGCGCAGGATGGAATGAAATCAGGAGGCATTTCCCATTTCCCGACTTCGTCAGGTATACCGAGGCAGAGTTAAAAGAAATGTCAACCGAGGAAAAGCTTGCGCTCAAGGCGAGGCTGCACAAACTGAATCGGCCGCTGCATGGAAATGAACGACCGGTTCATGAGGCATGGATAGTAGAATACGATGACGTTGAAAGAGTCATTTCTGCGCTGAACCACATGAAAACGACTTACAAAAAACTTTCAGAACTTGCTGAAGGCATAGATTGAATCACGCGCATCGTCCAGTCGTGGTTTCAGTAGATGTTCACAAAAAGTGAACGAAATGTTTACTAAAAATAAACACGCGGGGAATGGGATTCGAACCCATGCTCCTGTGAAGGAACACGCTGGCTGCAACCTTTTTCTTTTTCTTGGGGAAGACCTTGTCCCTTTCGGGACGAGGCCTCGCAGAGCCTTGCTCTGCAAGGAAAAGAAAAACGTTGGCGAAAAAGAAAAAGAAACTGCCCTTGGCACTCAGCACTTTTCTTTTCCGTTGACGCTTTTCTTTTCGTGCAACGAAAAGAAAAGGGTCATTCCAGGCGTGCGCTTTAGACCGCTCAGCCATCCCCGCAACCTTTTTCTTTTTCTTGGGGAAGACCTTGTCCCTTTCGGGACGAGGCCTCGCAGAGCCTTGCTCTGCAAGGAAAAGAAAAATGTTGAACAAAAAGAAAAAGAACCAGAGGCATTAAAAGCTTGACCAAAAAAGAAAAGGCCAATTATTGACCAAAAGAAAAGGGCGGTGCCTTCAGCGTGCCATTTTCCCTTTGGGTTTAATGAAACCTTCACGTGTTAGGGTTAAAAAAGGTTGGCAATCGCTCGCCGAGAATAAGGATGAAGAAGGTAAGCCAGGGAGCTGCTACTCCAACTCAGCGCTGAAGCCGATGTTTCCCCCACCGTTACGCAGTATGGCTTACCCCCTTAACTCCCATACGCAGTATAATTTGCTACTTTAGTGTTTAAATACCTTTTTTCCCAAAGCGGATATTTTTTGAGCCGGGCGTATTATGGATGAGGCCGAGCGCTGCGCGGTTGAGGCCTTCCCTTGCCCTCTCTATATCAGTGTAATCGCGGCACTCGAACCTCGCAGCCACTACAAAGCTGTCCTTTGACACCTTCTCTATCCCGAGGCTGAACCGCGAGCCGGTAACGCCTTTCTTTGCCAGCTGTCCGAGCTCTTTACGGAGGACGGAAATTGCTGCATCCATTTTGATGCCGTGGGGGAATTCGGCTATGGCGAGGCCGGCGTGGCCTCCGGGCCTCCTCGAGAGGTTGATTATCCTCTGCTTCGCGAACTCGCTGTTGGACATCACCACAATGTTTCCTTCCGCGTCGTCGAGCTTCGTGCTCCTGACCCCGATTTTCTTGAGCCTAAGAACTTCACCAGTGACGAGGCGGAGGTATTCGTTGTAGACGTACGGCCTGTCAATCTGGAGCGCGAGGCCTGCAAAGATGTTCGCGAGGGTTTCCTGCGAGGCAAGGCCCACAATTATTCCAAGCACGCTCGTAATTGCGAGGATTCCAGTAATGTCAATCCCAACAGTTGAAAGGGCTATGGTAGCGCCGAACAGCAGGATGAGGAGCTTCGAGAGCTTCCTTGCAAATGGGAGGAGCGTGGTGTCAATCGCCTTTGTCTTGTGAGTTATGTACGACCACTTGAGCAGCGCGCCCACAACCTCTGAAAGGAGGTATGCTCCAAGCATGATGAGTATCGAGTAGAGGTACTTGTTGAATGTCTGGCTGACGAAATAGAGGTCCTCGACAAGTCCTGCGGCAAGGTAAAGCAGCGAGACAATAAGGATAAGTTCCAGTGGCTTTTCCGTGTACTCAAAAATAATGTCATCCAACTGCGTCTTGGTGTTTTTTGCCAAGGCACTGAATGTCCTTGCGGCAGCCCCATGGATTGCTTTTCCGGCGAAAAAGCCTGCTGCGAGGATTATTGCGAGCTCTGCGATGACAACTGCGGCGTGCAGAAGCACTGCTAAATCAGAGAGTGGCAAAGAGGCACCCATTGTAAGGCTTCTGCACTATTACGATTAAAACTTTAGCGCTTGGCAGCGACATGATTCTTCCTTATGACTCTCTCTATCCTGTCGAATGCTTCCGAGAGTTTTACTGGGCTCGGGCGCAGGTTATTTATTTGCCTCTATAAAATACGAGCGGTGGCTGTTCCTTTCTTTCCGGTTGTATCCTGTCCAATGGTCGGGGTAGGTGTATGATACAGAATCTATCAAATACTCGGCTACAGGGTTTTCCTGCACTTGGAAAACTTTAATACCAAAATAGAAGGGGCGATGGTCAATTTCCTCCTGGCCGACAAATCTGTTGTTCCCATAACTAAAACCATAGGCTACTGCGAACTTGAATTCAGGGCGATAGTGAAGGACATACACGGCCTTTGCGTCCTCATGGACAGGTTCAGCACCCCAAACGGCCCCACCCTATTCAGAGGGTGGTTTGGAGGTCGGGGTCGTTTCCGTTGGCGGTAGTTTATGAGACCCCGCCAACCCAAATCCCTGCGGGAATTTCCGTT
>SBBR01000017.1 GCA_005239615.1 archaeon | reverse complement strand
TCTGCATGGCGCAATTGGTTGACACTTTCTGGACCCCTGACAGGGTGCTGCTCGTCATTGTTTTCCTCGCTGGCCTCCTGATTGGCGTGGTGCTCACGAACAGGTACATCGATCCCTTCCTTGGCAAAGGGGTCGCGAAGGACCAGAACGCGCTCCTCGCAGAGAACGCCCGGCTTGATGCCCGCGCAGACGAGCTCTACAAGTGCCTCGTCGAAAATGACGTTCCTCCCGGAATTTGCGGCATAGAAACACCGAGTGAAGCCGGCTGGGATGCGAACACCCGGGCGTAATTATTTTTTTGTGCTTCGCGACTTTGTCACGCTGCCATTCATTATCTCTTTGCCATCCTGCTCCTGCTCTCCCTTCTCAGCGGCTCGTGCCCGTGCTTCAGGTGCCTCTCGGGCACGTCAATCACGAGCTCGTCCGCTACCCTGATTGCTGCCTCTTTCATGGCCTCTATCGTATCGTGCCTGCGGAGCCTCTCCTCGAGGGTGTTAATGATGTGCGCCTGCTCAAGCCTGTCCTTCGCGTCCCCCTTCAGGGTGCGCCCGGCAAGATGCTCGGCCTCGAGCATTTCCGCGTGAATCTCCTTCAGCGCGCCCAACAACTCCGGGTCTTCCTTGTGCGAGGCGATTTTTTTTCGGAGGGCGAGGAGCTTCTCAATCTGCTGGTTCTTGCCAATTACCACTTGTTCAAGCAGCTCCCTTCTCTTCAGGCTCGCTGGAGCTTGGGAAGCGCCTAGGCTTTTTTCAATGCCCTCGTTTATGCCGATTATCGCAGAGGCGAGGTCGAGCCTCACCGCGATTTCCTCCAAGGTGTCCCTCTCCAGCCTGTATTCAGTCCTGAGAACCTCCCTGTCGGCAAGGCGCCTCTCCAGCCCCTTCGCCCTTTCCAGGAGTTTTACCTGCGTGGATCTTATTCCCTCCGCAAACGCCTTCGTGGCAGGAGCCCTGTCAAATCTCATGGCAGCACCGTTGGTCAGGCAATAATTGCGCTTTCGGCAATAAAACACTTTTGATGCCCGGATTTCCTTTGCGGCCTTCGCCTTTTTTCATAGTAATCTAATTGTATATGGCTTATCCCCTTGTAAATGGGATGACCGCCTTGTACCTTCTGGTACGAGGTCCTGTCCACGAAGTGGACCGGGTCGCTCCCACAACGAATCGGACAAATGACTTATACAGTGTTATCTTCCTGTCCGATTCGTTGCCGCCGAAACAGTTGTTTTTCAGACACGGAAAATCATTTTGGACGAAGAATTTCACCTAAACCCCCAAGCCAATATATTCGTCAATCAACGTAATAATTATATTTGTTTCAGTGCACTGGTTCTGAGCATGGATAACCAACAGGCGACAACAAGCATCTTGAGCATCTGGAGGTCGGGCAGTACCTGGTTATTATTTGCACTTAGTGCGCTGCTGCTCTCCGGCTGCATCGACTCCCCCGCCAAGGAGGATCGCCTCGCGTGCATGGAACTAACTTCCTACTCTTTCGCCCACGTGCCGGAATGCGCGACTCAGGAAAAGTGCTTCAGTGAAGTGGACAAAGCCTTTCCCTTCAACGATACTCCTTTCTCACCATTGGTGCGACATGAACTCTTCTCGGCAAAATCACATCTCTCTCGTGCATGGTTTTTCCTCAACAAGGCGAAGTCAAATCTAAAGGAAATCCATTCCATGTGCGAATCATCCCAAGATTTTTCCTCTGTTCCTGCAGTGGTGAACGAGCTCAACTCCAACCTCCTTGTAGTGGGCGTGGAGGCTGACCTCTTCAGCAAGAACGCGGCAAAGGCAATAGGCCTAGAAGTCCACGACCTTGAAGCACAGGATGTCAACCTAATAAAGGAAACCCTGCTCTTTGATGACTACATTAGCCTCAACCAGAACATAATCGACTTCGCCCAGAAGAACCTCTCCGGCAGGACATACGCCTCGCAGCTCCTGCGCGAATCAGAAAAGTTCGCTGCAGTTTCAGAAGCGCTCCAACTCCACGATAGGGTGCAGGAGAAGAACCTCTTCGGCCTCCTCGCAGAGAACGACAGCAGGCTCATCGCCCTCTCCGGAATAGCCGGTAAGGACTTCAGGGTGCCCATACTAGCGCCGGTCTTCCACGGCACCTCCCTCTTCATGTCGGGTTTTTTCTCGCTCTCGGGGTCAGTTGCGTCGCTCAAAAAAATCCCGGCTGCATCGGCGTTCGAGGCAATAAATGGCGTCGCCGGGGCAAAGTATTCTGCGCCGGAGGCATTCTTCAGGATTTTCGCAGACGATTCAATGCACAGGGTGCAGCTCCGGCAGGAAACCCAGCTCATGAAGGAAAGCATTGGGAAGAAGCTGCAGGTGTCGCGCGAAAGGATGCAGGCGCTCTCACAACAATACAAAGGTCTAGCGGCACTTGTTCTCTTGCCTTTTTTGGGCAGCACGGCGGACCACAACTCTGGCTTGCTTGCTTCTGATTCTGGCACATCCGTAGGCGTGGCATGGCCCGGCACCTACCATGCCGAATACGTCCAGGAATTGTTTGTCGACGACGGGCATTTTTTTGTTGATGTAATTGAGCGTATTGTTGGCGTAGAGTCACGGCTCCGTAGCGTGGAGGTTCAGGAGTTCCTCGGCAACATCAGCGCGGGAAGGTCGGTGCGGGAAATTCGTGATGCCGCTGCCGAAGCCGAGAAAATCTCCAGCCAGCTCGATACCGTGCAGGCCTCACTGTCGAGGCTCTCCGAGTCCTGCAGCGAAAGGCTCGATTACATAACAAAAGAACTTGGTTCTGATGAGTTTAGGTCAGTCGACCCGGTTGCGGTTTCGCTTGTCGCGAGAATCAGGTCAAGGGCGTCTTCTTTTCCCGAAAACAATAGGTATGAAAACTGTGCCGAGGCGCTCTCACTTTACGAAAAACTCATGGATTACCTCGGTTCTGGCGTTGACACTAGGGCAATGGAACTGCAGGCGGGCGCCTGCTTTGCAGACGCCGAAAAGTTGCTCGGTTTCGACACTGAAATGGAGTTCGGCGTGAGGCTTGATGCCCTGAAGAGGATTCCGCTTCCTTACGACAACCCAGACCTTGTCCTCAGCTCATGCCTTTTCCTGAAGTCGAGCCTGCTCGAGCAAGCCTACTCCAACAAGGCTGTCCAGTCAACCCATGCAGGCTTTGCGGCACTCTCGGAAAAAGCCGCCATGGCCAAAAGCTTGCTGGAAAACTTTCTCGGCCTCCCTTCTTCGGAAAAGGCAGTCTCTTCGCTGCGCCAATTCAACGCCATTTCAGAAAACTTCAATGGCGGGAAACTGAAGGAGGGATTTTTCCATGAAGAGGATACACTGCGTTTGGCCGGGGAGATTTCCCGTCTTGATGGCGTACTGATGGGGCTTGTCCAAGGTCTTGCAGCGGAAGCTGTGGAGAAATACGCCAAAACCGAATTCATCCATTGGGGCGTGAAAGGCGCTACCTCGGCGTGGGATGAGTGGGGAGGGCATATGGGTGATGCGGAGAAGAGGCCGTCTAGAAACTTAGCCATGATTTCAATTATGAACAAGGGCATTGAAGTGCCCCTGGACTTCGTTGCTTCCCTCAGACTGGACTCATCCAAGGCAGGGAAGGTTTTCTCCACAGGCAACATTTCATTCCTGCCGAACGGCAGAGAGACTAAGCTGGTGTTTTCCTCTCTGTCAGCCGGCACGAATTTCATCACCCTTGACCTCAATGCCCTCGACCGCAATAACGCTGCCGATTCCACATCCGCTTTGCAACCGACAAC
>SBBR01000051.1 GCA_005239615.1 archaeon | reverse complement strand
GTTCCTTATGAACATCCAAACCTGCATAGAATGTCATTATTCCACCTCCATAGTGATTACGACGCTTCCACTATTTCGGGGTTTTCATAACATTCATGGCAATATTAGCGTGGTTCCGGTAAATAAATGTTTATTAAGAGCCATGAACATCATTCTTTGTGGTTTGGAATGCGCTTTGGAAATTTTCTCGCAAGGCTCAGAAACGTTTTAAGGAGGAAGCCTACTGTATGAAACTCACTGCTCTTTCTCTGTGGGGACGCCGAGCTCACGGTCTATGACAAGCGCCGCACCCTTCATCTTGGAGAACACATGCTGGATGTCAGCCTCTATTTCCTCTAGCGTGCGGTAAACCGAACGGGAGCGCGCCGAGTAAAACCTGCCGTTCCGCACAATCAAGCCGGAGCGCATGAGATTGTTCAGGTGGTTCACGACAGAGCCTCGGCTCATGCCAACCCTCTCAGCTAGGCCTGATGAGGAAATCCTCCGGCCTTCCTCTGTCGCCCTGAGGATTTCCTTGAAAACCGCGGAAGCGGTGCGCTTCCTGTCAATGGGCTCTAGGAAGCCAAGCGACTGGCAAATCCAATCGAGGCCGTCCATCGACCTGCCGGAGAAAGGTTTTTCGACGCGCTTCACCACCACCTCGAACTGTAGCGCCTGCCTTTGCGGCTTGGGACGCGTCGGGGACCCCGGCTGTGTGAAGGATATGTCTGCCATTATTTGATGTGTTTGCGAACAAATTATAAAAGAATTGCTTAAAAAGATTAATCAAAAACTAAAGAGTTTAGTTAAAAAACGATAAATTAAACAATGTTTCTAGATACAACTACCTAACCGGAGTTTTGGTGGTTATTTGGAAGACATGCAAAAAGCGGAAGAAATTGAAAGCCCTGATACGGCCGGAACGCAGGGCGCACAAGAAAATGACGAAGAATCAGGTGCGAAGGGCACTGAAGAGAGTGATGTTGACTCGTTAAGGAAGCTCGCGGAAGACTATAAGGAGATGCTCCAGAGGCTTCAGGCCGAGTTCGAGAACGCGGCAAAGAGGGCCTCGAAGGAAAAGGAGGAATTCAGGAAGGTCACGAACGCAAAGCTAATCGAGGAGTTTCTCCCGCTGGTTGACTCGATGCAGGAGGCAGTGAAGCACGCCGAGGCATCCGGAAACAGGGAGATGAAGGACGGGTCAGGGAAGATTCTTTCACAGCTGATGAAGGTGCTCGAGAGGAACGGCGTCAGACAAATCAGGGCGATGGGGCAGAAATTCGACGCCCACCTTCATGAGTGCCTGATGACGGCTGATGAGAGCGGAAAGGCGGATGGGGTTGTGCTGGAGGAGCTGCAGAAAGGCTACACACTCAATGGCTTGGTGCTCAGGCCGGCGAAAGTTAAGGTGAACAAGCATAGTGAAAAACAGGGCAATGACATGGGGGAAGGGCAGGGCGATGGCCACGTGGCTTAATTTGGTTTAACCTGAAAAAGCTATTTGAAGGGAGGAATCAGAATGGCGAAGACGATAGGTATTGACTTAGGGACCACAAATACAGCAGCCGCCTTTTTAGAGGGCGGGAAACCGAAGATAATACCCAGCGCAGAGGGCAACACTATTTACGGCAAGGCATTTCCGAGTGTAGTTGCTTTCACGAAGGATAGCCAGCTTCTTGTTGGGGAGCCGGCGCGCAGGCAGGCAGTGACCAACCCTGAGAGGACATTCTTTGGGTTCAAGAGGAAAATGGGCACGGATTACAAGTACAAGGCAGGCAACAAAGAGTACACCCCCCAGCAGCTCTCGGCATTCCTCCTCCAGAAGGTCAGAAAGGATGCGGAGGCTTTTCTCGGGGAGAAGGTCGAGAAGGCGGTAATCACGGTGCCTGCTTACTTCGATGACAACCAGAGACAGGCGACGAAGGACGCAGGGGCGATTGCAGGGCTTGAAGTGATAAGGATAGTGAACGAGCCTACGGCTGCGTCGCTCGCGTACGGCCTTGACAAGAAGGGCAAGAAGTTCAAGGTGCTCGTGTTCGATTTGGGCGGGGGCACACTCGACGTAACGATAATGGAGTATGAGGATGGTGTGTTCGAGGTGAAAAGCACCTCAGGTGACACACAGCTCGGCGGTAGGGACATGGACGAGGCGATAGTGAACTTCATTGTAAGGGAATTCAAAGCGAGGGAAAACTTCGACCTCACTAAAGACGCGACCGCGATGCAGCGCGTGCGCGAAGCTGCGGAGAAGGCGAAGATAGAGCTCTCCACCGTGCTTGAAACGGAAATCAACCTGCCCTACATCACGGCAACTCAGGAAGGCCCGAAGCACCTCCTCATGAAGCTCAACAGGGCCAAGCTCGAGGATCTGGTCGAGCCTATTGTGAAGCGCTGCGTGAAGCCTGTGCAGCAGGCCATGGCAGACGCGAAAGCGACACCCTCGGATATAGAGAAAATAATACTCGTGGGCGGACCAACAAGGATGCCTATTGTGCAAAAGTTCCTCGAGAAGGAGATAGGCACGCAGGTCGAAAGGGGTATTGACCCGATGGAATGCGTCGCAATGGGTGCGGCTGTGCAGGCTGGCGTGCTTACAGGTGAGGTAAAGGACGTGCTGCTCCTTGACGTAACGCCGCTCAGCCTTGGCATTGAAACCCTCGGAGGGGTGTGCACAAAGATAATCGAAAGGAACACCACCATCCCAACCAAGAAGAGCCAGGTTTTCTCCACCGCAGCGGACAACCAGCCGGCTGTGGAAATAAATGTGCTGCAGGGCGAGAGGCAGTTCGCGAAGGACAACAAATCGCTTGGGAGGTTCCAGCTTATTGGAATTCCCCCTGCACCGCGCGGTGTACCGCAAATCGAGGTCACCTTCGACATAGACGCGAACGGCATCGTGCATGTGACGGCAAAGGACCTCGGCACGGGAAAGGAGCAGAGCGTGAAAATAGTTGCCTCGCAGAAGCTCGAGAGCTCCGAGATAGAGAGGATGAGGAAAGAAGCCGAGGCCCACGCAGAGGAGGACAGGAAGAAGATGGAGGAAGTGGAGACCATAAACTCGGCCGACGCGATGGCTTACAGCACGCTCAAGTTCCTCGACGAGAACAGGGGCAAGGTGCCCGAGGAAAAGGAAAAGGCCATAAGGGAGAAGGCTGAGGAGCTGAAGAAGCTACTCGGTGTGCAAGAAAAGGACCTCGCGCAGATAATGTCAAAGAACGCCGAGCTGAGCAGGCTCATGCAGGAGGCAGCCACCGAACTCTACAGGAACACGCAGCAGAAAGGAGC
>SBBR01000057.1 GCA_005239615.1 archaeon | reverse complement strand
ATAATCCTTCCTTCTTCCATAGGAAAACCACCTCAACTGGTTTTCCCCACCCTATGGGTGGATGCTCAATCAACTATAAAGACATTTTCAACGGTGCCCCCCGCCAACGGGGTTCGGGTCTAATTTATTGAATGGAATCCACGCAAAATTAATGCTATTTTAATCCTTTTTATGCCCTAATGCTCTGTAAGTGGCGCCCATGAGCTTCGGCGACTCCCTTAGGAACGCGATGGAGAGGCTGCGCAACAGCTCCTCGCTCGACCGCGAAACAGTGAAGGAAGCGGTGAAGGAGATACAGCGCGCCCTGATTTCATCGGATGTGGAGATTGCGCTGGTGCTGAAGCTGAGCAGGGAAATAGAGGCCGCTGCGTTCTCCGACCTCCCGGAGGGCATCGACAGGCGTGAGCATGTAATCAAGACAATGCATGATAGGCTGATTGGAATTCTTGGGGGGCATGCGTCGCCGCCTGAGAAGCCGAAAAAAATACTCCTCCTCGGTCTCAACGGCAACGGCAAAACAACCAGCGCGGGAAAGATTGCAAAGTGGTATTCTAAGCGCGGCATGAAAGTGGGCCTCATCGCGGCTGACGTCTTTAGACCTGCCGCAGTTGAACAGTTGAGGACGCTCGCGGAAAGGGCAAAGGCCGAGTTCTATGGCAACGAGAATGAGAAGAACTCAGCAAAAGTGGTTGCACAGGGCCTTGAGAAGTTCAAGCATTGCGACCTTATAATCTGCGACTCTGCCGGAAGAAACGGCCTCGACGAGGAACTCACGAAAGAGCTCAAGGCAATCGATGAGGCATTCGCCGCAGAGGAGAAATGGCTTGTGATTGGGGCTGACGTCGGGCAGGTGGCGAAGAAGCAGGCACAGGCATTCCACGATATGGTCGAGATGAACGGCGTCGTTATAACGAGGATGGACGGCTCAGCAAAGGGAGGCGGTGCGCTCGTGGCGTGCCACAGCACCGGCGCGAAAGTCTACTTCATAGGCACCGGGGAAAAGATTGACGATTTGCAAGAGTTCGACGCCACGCGCTACCTGAGCAGGGTGATGGGCTACGGCGACCTCGAGAGCCTCCTAGAAAAGGCAAAGGAGGTGCAGGAAGAAGAGGGCCTCGACGCGGAGGAAATCATTGGGGGAAAATTCAGCCTCGGGGCGTTCCACCAGCAGATGAAGGCCGCGAGGAAGATGGGGCCGCTCAGCAAGGTCATGGACATGATGGGTGTGGGAAGACAGGTGCCAAAAGAGATGGCGGAAATCGGCGAGCAGAAGCTTGACAAGTACGGTTACATAATTGATTCGATGACCGCCCAGGAGAGGAAGGATGCTGACACCATCAACAGGGGCAGGATTGTGCGCATCGCGAAGGGCGCTGGCGTCACGCAGGAGGAAGTGAGGGAACTCCTCAAGAGCTACAAGAAGATTGGTAAGGTGTTCAGGAAGCTCGGTGCCATGGATGAGGAGAAACTCAAGGAAGGCAGTGGGATTAACATGCAGAAGCTGCAGAAGATGTTCGCGAAGAAAAAGAAGTTCAGGATAAGGTGAATTGACAAATACGAACAAAGAATGCCACAGGCTTCCGTATGAATGACTTTTTGCTGCTGCGGGAATTTCTGGTTTTGGTAGCGTCTGCCGCTGGCGCCTACACGGACTGGAAAACGGGTTTCATTTACGATAGAGTGACTCTGCCGCTGGTTGCCATTGGGGCGCTGCTGAACATTGCGGACGGAAACTATTACGGCCTGCTTCTGGGCGCGATCGTTTTTGGGGCGGGGTATTTCCTCTACTACACAGGCAAGCTCGGAGGCGGGGATGTCAAGCTCTACACAGGAATCTCGCTCGCGCTGCCAGAGCTGAACAACGGGATTTTCATCCTCTCGGTGGTGCTCTACTCCTCGCTCAGCGCAATCGTGTTCATTTCCAGTTACTACACGCTCAGGTACGCAAGAAGAGGCATGAAGTTGGAGGGCGCCAAAGAGGGCATCATAAAGGCATCGATGGTAGTGCTGATGTTCATGGCCTATCTTTATTTCCTCTCGCGAATCAGGCCTGTTTCCGGCCCTCTGGTTTTTATTTTCGGGGTGCTGGCGGTTTTCGGCGGCGTTTTCCTCGCGCTAGAGAAGGGCATAAGGAAGGAGTTCTTCTTGAAAAAAATAAGGCTTGCGGATGCAGAGGAAGACGAGGTGCTTGCGCCCGAGTTCATGAATGAGGATGAAAGAAAAAGGCTGGGCTTTACCCTTAAGGGCGTGCTGGGAGAAAAGGAAAAGGCTCGGCTGACGGAGCAGGGAGTGAAAGAAATTCTGGTGTATCAAAACCTTCCACGGCTTGGCCCGTTCATCTTCATAGGCACGCTGATTGCCATGGCACTCCCGAGTTTCACTGCCATCGTTGCAGGGTGACCTTTGGTGGAAAACGCAAACAAAAAAAAACTGCCCAGAGAAACAATGGGTGCACAGAAAAGATTCATGCTCATGGCAATAAGGCTCGCGTCGAAGGGCGAAGGCGGGGTGTCGCCAAATCCTTTGGTCGGGGCAGTCATAGTAAAGGGTGGAAAGGTTGTGGGAATTGGATGGCACAAGCGCTATGGGGAAAGGCACGCGGAGGTCAACGCAATCTTTGATGCTGGGCAGAAGGCAAGGGGGGGCACCCTTTTTGTCACCTTGGAGCCATGCAACCACTACGGCAAGCAGCCGCCGTGCACCAAGGCAATAATAGGCGCTGGAATTAAGGAGGTTTTCGCCGCAGTGAGAGACCCGAACAAGGGCTCAAGGCAAGGCGCTAGAGAATTGAGGAAGCACGGTATAAAAGTGTATCTCGGACTTTGCTGCGAGGAAGCAAAAAAACAGAATGAATTCTACATAAGAAGTCTGATTTTGGGTCGGCCTTTCATCGCACTCAAGTCCGCGATGACGCGGGACGGCTTCATCTCCTATGGCGACGGCAGGAGAAAAAGGATTTCCGGGAGAACTGAACGGGAATTCGTGCAGGGCCTGAGGAAAAAATATGACGCCATTCTTGTTGGCGTGAACACCGTCCTCAAGGACGACCCGCGCCTCACCTATAGGAAAAACCCAGCCTTTAGCCCGGTTCGCGTGATACTCGACTCAGCCGCAAGGACGCCACTGGAGGCAAGGGTGCTTTCCGGAGAGGGAAAGGCCATCGTGGTATGCACCGGAAGGGCACCACGGGAAAAAATTAGGGCACTTGCGGAAAAGGGCGCGGCAATCATTTCCCAGGGTGAGAAAAGAGGAAGGGTCGACCTGAAGCACCTGATGAAGGCCCTGTACTCCGCTGGAATTAGGTCAGTGCTGGTGGAAGGCGGGAACAAGGTTTCCACGAGTTTCCTTGAGCAGGGGCTCTTTGACAGGCTTTACATCAGCGTCGCGGCAAAGGAGGCAGGGCACGGCTTAAAAGCGTTCTCCCCCAGAAGAAGTATCGCGGTTAAAATCGTTGAGGCAGAGCAACTGGGGAATGACGCCCTTGTTGTACTGGAAAAGAAGTGAAGGCTTGTGCTCACAAAGGTATGAGAGTGGTTGAATGAAAATCGTGGTCACGGGAAGCGCTGGAATGCTTGGCAGGGCGCTCGTGAAGAAGCTTGTTGCAAAGGGCAACACAGTGATTGGGTGCGACAGGCCAGCGTGCGACATCCTTGATGTTGAGGGGCTGAAGAAGACCTTTGCCGGGGTTGATGTTGTGGTGCACCTCGCTGCGCAGCTGGACGAGGACGCGAAGGAATTGTGGGGAGTGAATGTGAAGGGCACCGAGAACGTGCTTGAAGCAGCCAGCCAAAGCAACGTGCAGCAGTTCATTTTCCTGAGCACTGTGGGGGTGTACGGTGGCACGCCAGGGACCAAGGACGAATCCACGCCCCCGAACCCGGAAACGGAGTACGAGAAGAGCAAGCTTGAGGCCGAGAGGAAAGTTCTCTCGTACCAGGAGGTGTTCCACATCACCATTCTCAGGCCTGCGCTCGTGGCCGGGGGCAACTCTTACTGGAGGGGAATAATTGGGGCAGTGAAGAAAGGCACTCCGATGGTTGGGAAGGGAAAGAACCTGTTCCAGCTCGTGTGCGCAGAGGACGTTGTGGACGCGATAGGATTTTGCATCGGCAAGGAGGAATGCTATGAGGAAACGTTCATCGTGGCAGAGCCGGAAGAGGCGGCAATGACACTCGAGGAAGTTGTGAGCCATATACGAAAAGAGATTGGAATGCGGGACCAGGTAAAAAAAATTCCAGTGGCTGTCGGGTGGTTGTTGGCGCACCTGAATTCATTGGTAAAGTTCAGCCCAATCCTCAAACCAGCTTATTTGAAGAGAATGCTCCGCGAGCGCCGTTACTCCACGAAAAAGCTCGGAGCGCTAGGGTGGAGGGCACAGCGCTCCACGAAGGAATGCATCTCTAAGCTCGTGAGGGAAATCAATCAGGAAGAAAAGGGCGCGGCATGAAAAATAACTGTGCAATCCCAAGCCAAAGCCGCCAAACTTGTCTCCAAATCAACGAGTCCACAAGCCAACCAATTTGGGTCAGTTTGGTTTTGGCTGTGAGGACAACTTT
>SBBR01000084.1 GCA_005239615.1 archaeon | reverse complement strand
TCCCTCAGCTCTTCTGGCGAGCCCACGCCCATCATGTAGCGCGGCTTTTCATCAGGCAGGAAAGGTAGGCATGCCTTCACCGCGGGGAAGGTCCTCTCCCTCGGCTCGCCGATGACAAGGCCTCCCACGGCAAAACCATCAAACTCCTTTCCATTGGCTTTCATGCATCCAATTTCCCGCGCGCTCTTTTCCCTGAGCTTCAGGTCAACACCTCCCTGGCAGATGCCAAAGAGCAACTGCTTTTTTTTGCTGTGAGCTTCGAGGCAGCGCCTTGCCCAGAGGGAAGTCCTTTCTGCCGCCACCCTGAGCCTCACTTGGGTGGCAGTGGCGTTTGGAACGTCGTCGAGGCACATTGCCACGTCGCTTCCAAGCCTGCCTTGGATGTCGATTGATTCCTCCGGCGTGAACATGGAGGATTTGCCAGTAAAAGGGTTCCTGAAGTTTATGCCCTCATCCGACACACCAAGACAGAACTCCTCGCTCAGTACCTGAAAACCCCCAGAATCCGTGAAAAGCCCGCCACCCCATTGCATGAATTTGTGCAGGCCACCGTGCTTTTCAACCACTTCAACGCCCGGCCTCAGAGACAGTACGAACGCGTTCGCAATCAGGCATTTCGTGCCTGTGCCCTCCAATTCCTCTATAGAGAGGTGCTTCACGCTCCCCTTTGTCGCTACGGGCATGAACATTGGCGTCTCGAAGCTGCCGTGACGTGTCCTGAGGACGCCAGCCCTTGCCTTTCCGCACCTTTCCTTGACCCTGAATTCCGGCATGACTTACGTTTGGGGCATCTCAATTTTAACATGTTCCAAAAAAATAGCTAGCGCATATCAACCCTTAAAAAACCTGCCCATTGGAAAGTATGTGATGCAAACCGAAATCGCTTTCTCCGACCAGCACAAGGGCGCGCTCGCTGTTCGGTTCGTTAACGAGGGCGATAAAATGCCCTTCGACACCATCCCCGACTCTTTCACTGGGAAAAAGCTCGAGACATTTTACCTCCCTGAAATCAGGACCCTAGTGGTAGGGTTCGGCAAGAAGGAGGAGTTCAAGCCTGACTACCATCGCAGGGCAGCTGGAAAGGCAGTGAAGCTCGCCTCGGCATACAAAATCAGCGGGGTGCATTTCGTCCAGCAGGGCCTTGGCGAGAAGGAATGCGTTGCGCTTGCCGAGGGCGCGCTCCTAGCGAACTACTCATTCGACAAGTACAAGGCCGAGGAACTGAAGATGTGCCGAGTGAAAACTGTCTCATTCCCTTCAACTGCAAAGAAGTTTTCAGACGCTATCCACAGGTCAGCCATTGTGTGTGACAACACTTTGATGGTCAGGGACCTTGTCTCGGAGAACAGCAGCGTAGTCACCCCGGAATTCATGGAGGCAACGGCAAGGAGGATTGCAAAGAGGAACAAAATCCATATCTCTGTCCTGAAGGAAAGCGAGCTTAAGAGGCACGGCATGAACCTCCTTCTTGCGGTAGGGAAAGCCTCAACCCAGTCGCCGCGCCTCATAATCCTCGAGTACAACGGGGACACAAAGTCAAAGGACAGGCTGATGATTGTGGGAAAAGGGATTTGTTTTGATACGGGAGGTCTGGACCTCAAGCCTCGCGACTCGATGCTTGAGATGCGCATGGACATGGCGGGCGCAGCTGCAGTGCTGGGGGTTATGAAATCGGCCTCCGAGTTGAGGATGAAGAAGAATTTGGTTGGCATAATGGCTGTCACAGAGAACCTTATCGGCGAGAAGGCATACCGCCCAAAGGACATAATAAGGTCATATTCTGGGAAAACCGTTGAGAACATTGATACTGATGCCGAGGGGCGCCTCGTCCTTGCGGATGCACTCAACTACGGCGTGAAAAAATTCGACCCGAAGCTCGTGCTGGAGTTCTCCACACTCACAGGCTCGGTTGTGAGCACATTTGGGAACCATGTGGCAGGGATGTTCGGCACGGAAAATGCAGTGGAATACAAGAAAAAGGTGTTCGAGGCCGGCATGGAGACCTACGAGCGTGTGTGGGAGCTGCCTCTTTTCGAGGAATACCTAGATGAGGTTGCAGGCGAGCGCTCGGACTTCCGCTCACTTGGCAAAACAAGGTACAACGGCGCGATTTTCGGCGCGGCCTTCCTATCCAAGTTTGTGGAAGAGAAGCCGTTCATCCACATCGACATTGCAGGCACGGCAATGATAGATGAAGCAAAGGATTACATGCCGAAGGACGGCACGGGCTTTGGGGTAAGGCTTGCGGTGGAGTTTTTAAAGAGGATTTGATATGCTGCAATGGCATATGTGCATACCAGATAATTTCACATGTGTTCGGCCGAAGTTGGTGATTTTTGCATTTTTTCCATCAGTTCTTTTGTAACCCTGTTCTTCACCCTGATTCCCTTAAGGTGCCTGTCATTGCTCCACAGGTCGGCGCCAACGGCCAGCGCGCAGGCGACAAATGGCACATCCTTCCGGTCATCGACAAGGCTTTGCGCCGCGGCAAAATATAGCATTACCTCATCATCCGAAACAAGTCTAATCCTACCCAAAAGCATTTTCGTGAGCGTGGCAAAGCCATCGGCTTTGAGCCTGCTCCTAATTCTCAGCTCTCCTGAATATTTTGATATTCAAGAAGTAGAAACTTTGGGGCGAAAAGGGAGAGCCGCCTGTCGAGGAGCAGTTTTCTCGTGCCGGAATCCCTGAGCAGGGCCGAGAACAGTATGTTCGCGTCAACCACGAGCTTCATGGGCGAGCCCCTCGAAATGTTTGAGCATTTTCCGGTCAACCCTGCCCGCGATTTCTCTTATGTCCTTTTCCGTGAGCCTGCTCCCTGATGCAATCCTTTCGGCCTCTTCAATATCATCCAGCTGCTGCCTGATTGCAGACCGCGCGACTTCAGACCACTTTATCTGCGGGTGCATTTTCATTCGCTTTCTCATGCCCTTCTCTATTGAAAGTGTCATGCTTACCATATATGCTTACCAACATAATTTATACGTTGAACTGCTTAATTAGCTTTTTGCTGCATTCACAGCCCCTGCAGCACGTTCTCGATGCGGTTGAACCACTTGCGCCTATCCTTTTCAATCATCACATCCGCCTCTTTGGGCCCGGTGCTGCCTTTCGCGTACGGGTGCACCTTCCCATCGAGCTTCCGGATTTGGTCTATGGCTTTCCACGAATAATCTATTTCGTCCTCGCGCAGGAACGCGGACTGGTCGCCTTCAAGGGCATCAAGGATTAGGGTTTCGTACGCATGCGGAGTGTTGGGTCCGAAGGTGCACTCGTGGCAGAAAGTCATCTTAACGGGCTGGATGCCCATCTTCTCCCCAGGAACCTTGCCGTTGAGCCTGACGAGAATGCCGTCGTCGGGCTGGATTTGTATGAGGAGGTAATTGGGCTCGACCTGCTGGTGTTCAAGCGATGTTTTTTCAGGGACCTTGAACTGAACATAAATCGAGGCGAAGCGCTTGTCAAGGTTCTTGCCCGAGCGCAGGTAGAATGGCACGCCTTTCCAGTTGCCGCTGTTTAGGAAGAGCTTTACCGCGAAGAAGGTTTCAGTGTCCGACCGGTTAGCGACCCCAGCCTCGCCTCCATAGCCCTCATACTGCCCAAGCACAATGTCCTCCCGCCCAGCTTTCCTGATAGCCTTCAGCACCTTCACCTTCTCATCCCTGATGTGCTTCGCGTCAAGGCTTTTCGGGGTCCGCATTGCGGTGAGGCAGAGTAGCTGGAGCAGGTGACTTTGCCCGACATCGCGCAGCGCCCCATGCTTGTCATAAAATGCGCCCCTTTTCTCCACTCCAAAGTTCTCTATTAGGTTTATTTGCACGTGGTCTATGTGGTCCCTATTCCAGAGCGGGTCGAATATTCGGTTGCAGCTGCGCAGCACTGAGATGTTCTGCACCAGCTCCTTGCCGAGGTAGTGGTCTATTCGGTAAATCTGGCTTTCGTGGAATGCCCTTTTGATTTCGGAGTTGAGCATGAGCGCGCTCTTCCTGTCCTGGCCGAATGGTTTCTCGAAAACCACCCTGCACCAGTTGCCATCCGCATCCGCAAGGCCGTTTTTCCTTATCATCTGGGCTATTTTGGAGAAATGCTCCGGAAGTGTGGCGAGGTAAAAGAGGCGGTTTTGCCTTGTGTTGTGCACCGCCTCCACTCCAGCCAGGAACCTGCCAAGGTCAACAAAGCCATTCTCCGCCTCGAAGTCGAAGGTGAAGTAGTATAGCCTTTCCCTAAGTGCCTGCCACGAGTCCTCGTGCACTGACTTGATGCTCTGCCTCACTGTTTCAGCGAACTGCTCTCGGGTGAACCCCTTCCTGCCCACAGCCACAACGCAGAATTCTGTCCCTATTTTCTTCATTCTTATGAGGCCGTGCAGCGCGGGAACGAGTGGTTCCGCGCCGCGGCCGACCTGACGATCGACAATGCCGGGACCGTGGCCCAGCTCGAGCGGGCCGCGCGGGCGGCGGTGGTGAGGCTCAGGGCCGAGCGCCGCGCCGCCCTGCGCCCGGCCTAGGGAAGGGAGTTCCATGC
>SBBR01000094.1 GCA_005239615.1 archaeon | reverse complement strand
GTGCCTATGCCAACGTTGCCATCGGTTGCCCTGACATAAATTGACGGGGCTGAGAGGCCGGCCGGAGAAACATTGAAGTCTCCCACGACCGCGAACTTGTTCTTGCTGCTGGCGCCGGAATTGCCTATCGACACATTCCCATCGGAGGCCATGCGCACAATCTCACTGCCAGTATTGCTCACGAAGACGATATCCGAAGTGCGGGCATTCACGTTCGTAACATTAATGTCATTCGTATTCAAAATCACATTACCCAAATACGAAGTCCCAGTAACATTAAAATCACCCACAACATTCAACGTATTCCCAGGCGTCAAAGTACCCACACCAACCCTATTAGTAGAAGAATTAAGGAACAAAGTCCCAGAATCAACCGTCAAATCCCCAGTAACATTCCCATCACCCACAACATTCAATTTATTCCCAGGCGTTATAGTGCCTATTCCAACATTACCGCTTGAATTCTGGAACAGGCCGAGAGTGCCTCCGCTCTGTACTCTGAACGTGCCATTGACATCAACAGTGTAGGTAGGGGAAGCGAGCATGTTAACACCTACCAGACCACTGGTAGTAATGTACAGTGAAGGTACTGAAGTGGTGTTGCTTGCTATCACATTCAGGTCACCCACAATAGTCGCGGCATTGTTGGGCACAACCGTGCCAAAACCTGCTTTTGTTGCATTCACGTAGAAAAGCGGCGCACCAGTGCCGGCAGCGGCAACAACGTTGAGGTCCCCGAGCACGTTCACCTTGTTCTGCGGTGTGTTGGTGCCGACTCCGAAGTTCCCTCCCGCAGTCGCGCCTATCCTGTTCGCTATGGCGCCGTTCCTGCCTAGGCTGCTGATGTTAAGGTCATTTCCCCTGTTGGACTCGAACTGCTTCCTGTTAACGCCGTTGAAGTCAAGGTTCACTGGGGTGGTACTGCTCGAAGGCGTGATATTAATATCCATATAATAGTAGTTGCCGTAATTCAGGTCAAGGTTCTGAGAACCAGAACCAAGCATCACGTCAACAATACCCCTCACTATTGTTCCATTGAAGTCACCCACGGAATCATAGACAAGGTTACCGCCAGACGCCGCGTCATAAATGAACACCCTCACGTCCCCGCCACTCATAGGGCTGCCAGAACTCGCAATCCTTCCATGAAGCGGGAGAAGCTGTTTGAATGAAAACGCTGTCGGCAATACAAAGAGCAGCAAAATAAAAGTTGATAGGACGAGGGCTTTTTTGTTTGGTTTCTGCGTGCGTGCCACCTTGGTGCTGAAAAAAAAATAAAAGTTTGTTCTTTAGATTGGCACAAAATGTTTATAAATGACACCATGATCGTACCATTTTTGCAACTTGAAAGTGACTAAACTACCAGCGCTGTTTTTTGTGGAAAAAATGTTGGTAGGACGCACACACCTTGGCTAGGGCTGGGACACGTGTGACTGTATTTTACCGAAACAGTGGCAACCGGGCTGTGCGGGTTTCTGTTTTAGAGTGCACTCAAAACAATATGTATTAAAGGAGAAAACTGGTTGCCATTACAGTGCGCCGATATGGACCACTTTTCCTCTTTTCTCCTGAAGGCAGGGAAGATTTTTCACGGGCTTGATCTCCTCTCGGAAAAGGATGAGCGGCCAGCGCCGCACGGCCAAAAAGGCGCGCAGCAGAAAAATCCGTTGGGCAATCTGAAGGACCTGAAAAGCTCTGTCGAGGGTACGGGAAAGGCAAGGCGGCCAGTGAAGCCGGGGGCTGCAAAGGCTGACCACGAAAAGCTCGCCGCTGTCGAGAAGAGGGTCTCGGCCCTGGCTGAGAGGCACGGTATATCCGAAAAGGACATCCTCGATAGGATATCGAAAGTGCACACGAAAACTGCACTCGAGTCCGCTTGGAGGCTCTCTCAGGCGACGGAACTGGAAAGGAAGGTGAACGCAAAGATGGCTGAAACCGCTTCGTGGAGTGGGACGGAAAAGGCAGGGAACAGTGGGGGACTGCTCGAGAAAATCATGGGCACCGAGGATGCTGGGGCGAAAAGGGATGCTGAGGAGAGGGAGAAAGCAAGGGAAAAGGACACTGAGGAGGTGTCGGCGATTGCGCACGAGGCAGGGATGCTGAGGCTTGTCACGGACTTTGACAGGGTGCTGGACTACATAAGGGAAAAGGGCAGGGCTGGCTACGCGGAAATTTCCGGGGAACTTGGCATTCCGATGAACAAGGTGGATGAGTGCTGCGGCATACTCAGGGATGAAAGGCAGATAGAAATATTTTACCCCCCCTTTGGTCGTCCATATGCCCAAAAGATTGGCTTTGCGCCAGAAGCGACAAAGGCACAACTGAAGGCCAAGACAAAAGAAAAAGAGAAGGTTGCAGAAAAGGTTTGGCCGGGGTGAATGTGCTTTGCGCGACGAAGTCCTCAAGGAATACAGGGTCGAAAGCGATGGCGCCTGGCTCGACGTGAAAATCGCCTACAGACAGGGTGAGTTCGTGAGGAGCTACATCCTCGAGGTGCCGGAGTTCGGCGAGGGGACGAAGGCGCTGATGGAGAACCTCAAGCACGCTATAATACTCGATCCGAGCATCAAGGCTGAGAAGATGCTCGACCCGAAGGCTGTGGAGGGCCTGAAGAAGGAGTTCAGAGAGAAGGCAGTGGCACTCCTCAGGAAGGAACTGCCGCAGCTCGACAGCACTACCCAGAACTCGCTGCTCATGGTTCTGCTCACCGACATGCTGGGCATCGGCAAGATAGACATGCTACTCGCCGACGGGGACCTTGAGGAGGTTGTGGTTAACAACGCCAAGGAACCTGCTTGGGTCTACCATAAGGAGTACGGCTGGCTGAAGACCAACGTGTGGTTCGAGAGCGAGGAGCAGGTGCAGAACTACGCGAACATAATCGCGAGGAGGAGCGACAAGCAGATAACCATACTCAGCCCGCTGCTCGACACGCACCTCATGACAGGCGACAGGGCAAACGCGACGCTCTTCCCAATCAGCGGGAAGGGCAACACCCTTACAATCAGGAGGTTCAGGCGCGACCCGTGGACAGTCACCGACTTCATACGGAACAAGACAGCCACTAGTGAGGTCATGGCATTGATATGGATTTGCATTCAATATGAAATGAACATGATACTTTCAGGGGGTACCGCGAGCGGAAAAACTAGCATGGTCAATGTCTGCCTCCCGTTCATACAGCCTAACCACAGGGTCATTACATTGGAAGATACCCGCGAGCTTGTTCTCCCCGAGTACCTCCATTGGGTTCCGATGACGACGCGCGAGCCGAACGCGGAAGGCAAGGGAGGGGTTACACTCCTTGACCTTCTTGTGAACTCGCTGAGGCAGAGGCCGGACAGGATAATCGTCGGGGAGACGAGGAGGCAGAGCGAGGCAGAGGTCATGTTCGAGGCCATGCACACAGGCCACAGCGTCTATACAACATTCCACGCGAATACCGCGGATGAGACGATAAGAAGGCTCGTGAACCCACCAATGTCAATCCCGGAATCACAGCTCGAGGCGGTTCACCTTAATGTGGTTATGTTCAGGAACAGGAGGCTCGGTGTGAGGCGCGTGCTCGAGGTAGCGGAGTTCGTGCCGGAGAAGCGCGGCAACACGGAAACCCTGAAGGCGAACACTCTGTTCAGGTGGAGGGCTGCAGGGGACAACATCTCAAAGTACTCCGAGAGCATCAGGCTGCTCGACGAGCTGGCGCTGCACACCGGCCTCACTTACGATGAGATACATAAGGACCTCGTGGAGAAGAAGGCAGTGCTGGAATGGCTCATGAAGAACGACATCCACAACGTCCATGAGGTCGGGAAGGTGATGGCTGGGTACTACCTCGACAGGAACTCGGTGTTAGGTGCGGTACAGAAGAATAGGAAGGTGGCGGATATATGACTGGCGTCGCATTGTTCTGGGCCGTGGCGTTGTTTTTGGGGCATGAAGGGCATGAAGCAGGCGATTGAACTGAGGGCCACGGTGGACATTCCAGGCAGCCCCCTGCCAAGGAAGTTCATGACGGATATGTGCTACCGCTTCAGGGGAATCGGCGGGGCAATCGCAAAGATGATGCCCGGCATCGGCAATGAGCTGAAGCAGGCAGACATTCATGTGCAGAAGGAGCTTTTCTGCGCGGCGCTATTTGTGACCTCCACGACATTCTTCCTCGGTGGCGCCCTGCTGGCAGCGCTTTTCGTAGCTGCGGTCAACGCGAAGCGGATTGCATACATAGACACCACAGCCAGCCTCGCGATTTCCGTTGGCTTTGGATTCCTGTTCGCAGCCATGACTGGAATGCGCATCCTGATGTACCCTAGAATTGTCCTTAAGAGGAAGGTGCGCGACCTTGAGAGGAACATTGTGTTCGCGCTCCGCACCATGCTCATACAGATACGCTCCGGGGTCACGCTCTTCGATGCAATCAACAGCGTGGCTAACGGGAACAACGGACAGGTGAGCGTGGAGTTCAGGAAGGCAGTGAAGAGGATTGACACAGGCACATACCAAAACGATGCACTGGAGGAGATTGCCGAGAACAACCCTTCGCTGCACTTCAGGAGGGCTATATGGCAGCTCGTGAACGGCCTCAAGGCAGGCTCTGATGTCAGCCAGGTCATGGAGTCGCTGGTGGAGACGCTTTCCAATGAGAAGCTGAACCAGATAAAGAGGTACGGCAACTCACTCAAGATGCTTTCCCTGATGTACATGATGCTGGGCGCGATTTTCCCTGGGCTCGGGCTGACGCTCCTAATAATACTCTCCATATTCCCACAGGTGAAGATAACTGACACGGTTTTCTGGGGGATGTTCATGCTCATAATGGTTGGGCAGTTCATGTTCATAGGCATAATAAAGAACTCGAGGCCGAGCCTCATGGGTGAATGAAGATGACAACGGCAATCACGCCACAAAGAAACCAATACCTTACCGTTAGCCGCACGCCCCACCATGACGCCGCGACGATGAATGGCCTGAGCCGTCGTGTGGGACGGACATGGGCAGAGGAATTTTTTCTGAATATTGGCGGGGGTTTGTGAAGCATGTACGAGGGGTTCGCGGCATTCGTGCCATCCGGGGCTCTTGAGGAGCTGAAGAGGCAGCTCAGGTGCAACAACATAGGCATCGGGGAGAAGAGATTCGCAGGGTTCCTGCTCGCATTCGGCGCATCCTTGGGGGTGGCTGTCGCGCTGCTGGCGTGGCCGCTGCTTGGCATACACTCCGTAATTGCCTTTGTGGCAACCTCGTTTGGTTTTGTCTTCGTCACGTATTTCACCCTCAAGCTTGGCTCGGAATCACGGGGCAAGTTTGTGGAGTTTGTGCTTCCTGATGCGCTGCAGCTGGTGGCGTCCAACATGAAGAGCGGTCTCACAACTGAGAAGGCACTTTTCGTGGCTGGCAGGCCTGAGTTCGGGCCACTGCAAATTGAGCTGAGGAACGCGAGCAAGCGCATCTCCTCCGGGGAAAAGGTCGAGGTTGCGCTTGTGGGAATAAGCGAGAGGATAAACTCGCAGGTGCTCGAGAAGACAATCTGGCTGATTTCCGAGGGCATTAAGAGCGGCGGCCAGATTTCAGACCTCCTCTTCCGGCTCTCTGAGGACCTCAAGAGCGAGCAGGCGGTGCAGGAGGAGATAAAGGCTAACATTTGGATTTACATTCTCCTCATCCTCTTCGCGTCAATATTTGGCTCGCCCCTCCTCTTTGGCGTGAGCGCGAACATAGTTCAGCTCGTTTCCAACCAGGTTTCCACCGCGCCGAAAATTTCGACAGCCGCTATCTCTGGTGCAGGGGGAGGGTTTGTCAGCTCCTTCGCTACTGGGGAGAGAAACCTCCCAACGGCTGACTTCATCTTGCTATTCTCGGTTGCCACCATCGTCGCAAGCTCCTTCTTCGCCTCGCTAGCCATTGGCATAATAAACTCAGGCAAGGAGAGCGCCGGCCTCAGGTATGTGGTGCCAGTGACAGTGGCCGCGCTGCTCGTTTACTTCACCGTGAAGTCGGCTCTGGGCGGGGTGTTTGTTGGCCTCGCGAAGTGAGAGTCGAAATATTCCATAACATTACCCAACATCAAAAAAAACATCCCATCGTCCCGTTACCCAGCCTGCCCACCGGTATGTAAACCCAGCCATGATACACTAGGACAGTGGTCGACCCTGTGGCGGGTACCTTTAGTGTGGGAGTGATAATGAGTTTTGGCGAAGTGATAAAAAAAAAGAAAAAAATAGGGAGGCGATTGCGGTTCTGCCGCAACCAGCCTAAACCTAAACTAACTTAATTTGGTTTTCATCGCCAAGGAATTATATCCTTGCTGTGCACTTGCTCGTACCGACCTGGGAGAAAGTGCCGTCGTTGTATGACACATTCAGGTCGATAGTCACGTCGCCCGCCGTCAGTGCATTTGCCGGGTTGACGGTGAAGTTAGCCTTTGCACCCTGTGCAATGGACGCAGAACTTGATTTCGCGAACTGCACTGTGGCACCCTCCGTGAACTTGCCGCTTACGATCACATTGGTCAGCGACTTGCCCGTGCCGTTCGTCAGCTCGACCTGAAGGCCTGTTGTGGTTATGCTATTCGACGTTATCGGTAGGTTTGGGAAACCGGTTCCGCACTGCGCCTGCGAGGATGCCTGCTGCGAGGTAAGCCAGTAAAGAAGGCCTATCACGACGAGAATCGCAATCACCGCCCAGCCGTATGTCATCAGGTATTCGAGAGCCGATTGGCCCTTTCTGCTCTTCAAGAACATCATACAACCTCCTGTTGGTGAAGTCTTCACCTCAAAAAATCTGTAATATGGAGTGCGGTTCTAATATATAAAGGCGATTGGTTTTTGGGTTTGGCTGCAAATCCAGGGCACGCCCGAAAATGGCGCAGGAAAGTTTGCCTTTCAACGAAAAATCGACCGCATCTTCCTCGTTACGGGTTTTGGCACGAAGTCCGACACATCCCCTCCCAAGCTGGCTATTTCCTTTACGAGGCTGGAAGTGACGTAGAAGTTGTCGGGTGAAGTCATCACGAAGACCGTCTCAATGTCCTTCCCGAGAAGCCTGTTTGTCACAGCCTGCTGGAACTCGCTCGGGAAATCACTAGTCTCACGCAGGCCGCGCAACACAACATTCGCCTTTTCCTTTCGCAGAAAATCCACTAGTAGTGAGTCAAACTTTTTCACCCTCACACCCCTCATACCCCTGACCGATGCCTTGACCATCCGGAGACGCTCATCGGCAGAAAAAAGGGGATTTTTCCGCGAGCTGTCCGCTACAGCGACAGTGAGCGAGCCGAAGAGCCTCACGCCGCGCCTTATCACGTCAAGGTGGCCGTTCGTTATCGGGTCGAATGTGCCGGGGTAAACGGTTTTCATGCGAACCACCACCAGTTGCTGTTCATGGCCTGCGGCGAATCCCTACACGCTGGCGACGAACGCTGCTCTGACTGAAACTCAAGTCAATGAAAGACCAGGCACGCCGACGAATTGCCTGCATCAACAATCTGGCAAAAGTTTTTTTCGGCAAGAGCTCCTTCAGACGTCCCGATGTCAGATTTTTTGGCACCACTGTAAAGATGTTGCCATACAGGATCTCTATCGCCACTCTTGGGTCGAATGTATACATGAAACCACCGCCAGGCGCACTCCATTCCATCTTGCAGTTTGGTTTGTGAGCCAGTCTGAAGCCACTTGGTAAATGTCTCGCCGAGGTTTTTACATGGCATGAGAGGCATGTCCGGTAGCCATAATCGAGTTTCCTGCCAGGCTCAAATTTCAGCTTTGTCTGTCCTGGTTTAGCCATACTTAAAGCCACCATTTGCACTATAAGTCGCCATTCAATGCAGTCACGCCCCGCCCTTCAGCCGCGCGATGACCTTCTCCGCCTTCTCGCCGAGCTCGCCTGGAGTGCACTCCGTGTCAACGACAAAATCCGCCATCGCCTCAACCCTGTCGGCGGCATACTGCGACGCCACCCTTCTCTCGAACTCCTCTTCCGGAAAGCCCCTTTTGAGCGCGCGCTTCCTGCAGGTCTCGTGCGAAGCCCTCACTAGAACTACCTTGTCGAAGAGGCCCTGCATCTTCGCCTCATAGAGAAGGGGCACTTCCACGAAAACAATGCCATCGTAGTGCGGAATCCTCGCAATGCGGTCGCGCACCAAGGGGTGGATGATGCTGTTCAGCAGCTTGAGGCTGAGGCTGCTGTTGAAGACCTTTGAGGCAAGGGCATTCCTGTCCACGGCGCCGCCCTTAACGACCTCCTCGCCGAAAGCGATTTCGAGCTGGGAGAGGACCTGCGCGTCCTTGTAAAGGAGGTCGACAATCCGGTCGGAGTCGAAGGTGCGGTAACCGAACCTCTCAAGGGTGCGGCAGAACTCGCTTTTTCCGGCACCAAGGTTGCCTGTGACGCCGACGAGCATGAAAATTTATTGGGTTAAAGAAATTAAAAGGAGAACTGTTGACAATATTTTTCATAGAGATGCTTTTCACGAAACATGCCGAGTCAAGACTTGCAAAAGAAGACATCATGGAGACCATAAACCGCCCTGACATATATGTTTGTTGCGAGCCAATAGAAAAAATTGCCGCAGCCACTCCGGAAATTGCCACCACCATATTCAATCTGGCTGAGCTGAACCATGCCCTCAAAAGGGAGGGGAAGGGGTATGCAGACAGCGCCACCGAAGACTATGCAAAGTTCCTTGTTGGGGTACAGGTGAGCATGTGCAAAAAGCGTCTGACCTGCGGCTCCAAATCAAAAAGTTATCAATACAGGACGCCATCGGCTACACCGTCGCGAAAAGGCTCGGCATGAAATTCCTTACCGGCGACAGGGAATTTGAGGGAATGGCGAATGTGGAATTCGTGAAGTGAACGGCAGTTGGACCTGCACAACCAATTAAAACACTTCTAACTTTCCTCTCTACATGAACCCACATATTTTCCGTGAGTACGACATCCGCGGCCTCAACGAGGAGCTCGACAGCGAAACTGTAACGCGCATCGGGAAGGCATACGGCACGATTGCCATCAAGGCCGTGCGCGCAAAAACAAAAAAACGCCCGACGGCCCGCGTGGCGGCCGGAGCGGAGAAGGGCTTTGGCAGTATTCACATGAATGCGCTGCCAAGGCCAGCTGTTGCCGTTGGAAGGGACAACCGCACTTCAAGCCCTGAAATTGCCAAGGCGCTCATTGGCGGCATAACGAGCACTGGCGTGGATGTGGTGTCAGTGGGCGAGGTCACGACCCCTGAGTTGTATTACGCCGTACACAAGCTTGACCTGGACGGCGGAATAAACGTCACGGGCAGCCACAACCCGCCACAGTACAATGGCTTCAAAATCCTTGTCGGCAAGGACGCGATTTTCGGGAAGGCAATACAGCGGCTCGGCAAAATGGTGGCGGCCGGAAAATTCGCCGCCGCAAAAAAGCCAGGTAGGACGTGGCAAAAAAACATTGACAATACCTATCTCGGGGACATCGCAGGCAGGGTGAAGGTATGCAACAGGCTCAAGGTCGTTGTGGACGCGGGCAACGGCATGGCCTCGGAGCTCGGACCGAGGCTTCTGAGGATGCTCGGCTGCGATGTGGTGGAGCTCTACTGCGAGAAAATCGCGGGTTACCCGAATCACATTCCCGACCCTGGTATGGAGGAGAATGTGGCCGAGCTGAAGAGGCGCGTGGTGCAGGAGAAGGCTGATTTTGGTATAGCGTTCGACGGCGACGTGGATAGGATTGGTGTTGTGGATGAGAATGGCAACCTGCTGTACGGCGACAGGCTGCTTGGGGTGTACGCGAAAAAGGCGCTCAGCCAGAAGCCCGGGGCGAAAATAATCTTCGAGGTCAAATGCTCGCAAGCGCTCGGCGAGTATATACACAGGCTGAGCGGGAAACCAATAATGTGGAAGACCGGGCACAGCCTCATAAAGGCAAAAATGAAAAAGGAAAAGGCGGCGCTCGCGGGCGAGATGTCGGGGCACATCTTCTTCGCGTTGGATTGGTTTGGCTTTGATGACGCGCTTCTCGCCGCTGCGAAGATAGTTGAAATTGTCTCAGAGTCAGGCAGGAAGATGAGCGAACTTGCAGCGGAGATGCCCGCCTACGCTTCCTCGCCCGAGTACAGGGTCGATTTCCCGGACACAGAAAAATTTTCCTTCGTGGAAAAGGCTAAGAGGTTCTTCAGGAAAACGCACAGGGTGGTTGACGTTGATGGATGTAGGGTGCTCTTCAAGGACGGCTGGGCGCTATTGAGGGCATCCAACACTCAGCCAAAGCTCATTATGCGCATGGAGGGTAAGGACAAGGCAGCGCTCGAAAAAATCAGGGCGGAGTTTCTGGGCAGTATAAGGAGTTTCTCGGGCATGGAAATAAGCCTCGAAATGGCTTCAGGCTGAGGGATGAAATGGTTTAAATAACTGGAAAGCCAATCAATCTCTATTGAAGTGGTGTAATGGCGCTCGATGAGAGGAAGAAGACTGCAGCGGTGCGGGGCGTGAAGAAGCTGCTCGAGCTGGACACGCCGCGCGAGGAGATAGTCTCCACGCTGAAGGAGCTAGGCCTTAAGGAGGAGGAAACCGGGGAGGTCATAGCAGAGGCTTCGAGGCTTGTGCTCTGGAAGCACGCAACCGGCGAAAAGCCCGGTGCATGGGAGGCAGGAACTGAAGGCGGCGGGCAGGCTCATGTAAGGCCTGAAACGCCAGAACCGCGGCATGAAGGGCCAAAACCCAGAAGCCATTTTTATGGCAAGCCGAAGCCACATTCACACCGCGAGGCACCGTTCTGGAAAAAAGTCTTGCCATTCGGAAGGAGCTACATGCCAAAGCTCCGCACTGGCGGGAGGAAGAAGGTCAAGGAAATAATCGTGGAGTCGCCGCTGGACAGTCAATAAGCCATCACACGCCCTTAGCGGCAAATGGTGCCGGCAAGAAATACGAATTTCGGCGAAGAACTGATGCATGCGCGGCAGATGCACAATTACTTCGCGAGCCAACGCAGGAAAGAGAAAAGGCCTTTGTGCACGCCTTCGCCTTTCTGGTCGTGCAGGTCGCCAAAGTAAGTGCCGACAGGAGCATCCCAGAAGCTGTCCGCGGCTTTTGCCTGCTGCTTTTTTTGGCCATTACTAGAAAGCATCGCCTTGGCCTCGGAAACAATCGACTTTGCCTCCGCCTTGCCGATGCCAATTTCCACAAGGCTCTTTGCTGCCTCGTCGTCGCCAGTGCCTGCTGCAAGGAGGCGCCTCGTGGCGTCAACAAGTCTGTCCCTCGTCTTGCCCATCGAAACCAGCTAATAGTACGCCCTCCAGGAATAAAAGTCTTTTGGAGTGCCACAAAAATGAAAAAAAACGCCGCCAGACAAAAGTCGGGCATTTGTGGCCAATAATATTTCCCAATGATGCAATTCAACACAACCAACAATACGCTTTAATATCCGGTCCGGCGTAATTCTTGCAACACGCAAATGGCTGCGGAAACGGCGGTACCAGGGTGTCTTCGGAAAAGCAGAGGCAGCTAGGGGTCGACAGGATAAAGTCAGGGGTACCGGGCCTCGACGAGCTTATGTACGGTGGGATTCCCCGGGGCAACCTTGTGGTATTGAGCGGCGACCCGGGTTCTGGAAAGACAGTGCTCTGCTGGCAGTTCGTGCACGAGGGTGTCACCAAATTCGGCGAGAATTCTGTGTACGTCTCGCTCGAGGAGAGTGAGGAGGTAATATTCCAGGGGGCGCTTGAATTCGGCTGGGACTTCAGGAAGCTCGTGCAGCAGGGCAAGCTCATTATAGTGACAATCGAGCTCTACGACTTCGAGAGGCTCAAGGTCGCGATAGAGGACAACGTGAAGGCAATCAACGCGAGGCGCCTCATAATCGACCCGGGGGTCATATTCAGGCTCTTCTTCGAGAGGGAGCTGGACGCGAGAAAGAGGATTGTGTCGCTGGGAAAAATGCTGAGGACGCTGAACGTCACGGCCATAATCACTAACGAAATCAGCCTTGACAAGGAATCCTCGCTCTACGGCCTCGAGGAGTATGTTGCAGACGGCGTGATTCTCCTCTACCACACACGAATGAAGAACAGGTTCGTGAGGAGCGTCGCTGTGCTCAAGATGAGGAACACTGAAATCATGGAAACCCTGAAGCCGCTCAAGATTACGGGTGATGGAGTGAGGATACTCGCGAAAGCGGAATTATTTGACGAGGTGAAATGATGCCATGCCAATGGAAAATCCACTGTGCAAACCCCAAAGCCCTGACCACGACCCATTCGGCCGGGCACCTTGGCTCTGCATAGGCATGGACATTGGCGTACACATATGGTGGAAAATATATGGTTGATATATGGTGGAACTTGAATTGGCCGGGAAAATCATTAATAATGCCGAGAGCCATCTATTCACTCGGCTTTGGGAGAAGTGGTGAGGATGCCTGATGAAATGAAGCAGGAGGAACTCTGGGGTGAGGATAAGGTGAGGAAGTTCCTCGGCAAGGCGAGCGAGGTGGAACTGCGTGTGGCCAAGGCGCTGGACGAGCTGGAGTTGCCCTTCACTGCAATGGTGCTCGTGGAGCCCAAGAACTACAGCTTCATAAAGAACAGCATACTGTCCAAGTACAACTCCGAGAATGACTATATCATCTACATCAGCCTCAACGTGAGCTACCAGAAGCTCGTCACGGACTTCAGCAAGGAGAAAAGGAGCCTCGACAACATCTACTTCATAGACCTCATATCTGTGAACTCGGGCGCGAAAATTATCTACGGTCCCAATGTGGATTATGTGAATTCCCCTTCAGAGCTCACAGAGTGTATACTGCTGGTGGAGAAGAAGCTCGAGGCGCTGCAGGAAGCCACCCAGAAGAGGAACGCAATCATCGTGCTTGACTCCGTTACCACTGTTTCGGTCTACAACGACTCTGCAGTGGTGGAGAAGTTCGTGCACGTCCTAATAGGCAAGGCGAGCTCGTTCAACGCCTCCGCGATACTCCTCAGCCCTGATTATGAGGAGAGCAAGAGCCTCACGGAAACCATAGAGCAGTTTATGGACAAGACAGTCAAGATATGAATGGCCGGACAACGCCAACTCGTCACCAACCCCCAATTCGTTGCCTCCAATGCCCTACCAATGCCCTTCGCCACTAATTTCATACGCCCCGGCAAACAGTGAGTTGAAGCCCGCCACGCAGTCGCCGCGCAACCTCTCCAAGGCCAAAGCTGACACGGCGAACTCCCTGTCAAGCATCTCCACATCCTTTCCTATAAGGGTTGCGGCTTCCCTTGCCGACTCCAGCTTTGCTTCAATGGAACTGATTTCTGGGGTGATGGTCAGCCCCGCGGCCTCCTTCTGGCACTGCAGGAGCTGTGCCTGCACCCTGTTCATCTCCCAGAAGTACTCGGAGAAAAAGTCCTTTGCGAGCAACGCTGCGATTGCGCCGAGGCGCTTCTTCCTCTCCGCGTCCTTGAGTGAAATCGAGCCGTTGTGCACAAGTTCCGCGGCCTTCGCGAGAACGCCTTTCATTGCCTCTCCCTTCGGGTCTGAGATTATCACAGCTTCAGGCTTTTTGAGGAGCAATGCAAGCACCTCCCTTTCCCTAGCGCTCAAGGCGCCCCCTGACTCGGCGATTGCGTGCAGGCGCTTCAGCACTTTCTCGAGAGGAGCGAGGGAGGAGTTGAGGCGCGAAACTATTTCCGCTTTTTTAGATTCGAGGTCTGCGGTTTCGGTTTCAAGTTCCGCGAGGCGGGAGGCTTCTGGAGATCCCCCTTTTGCCGCGAGGCTTGCTTCGAGCGAGGAAACTGAGAGCAGGGCTGCTGAGTGTTCTTTCTTCGCCTCGGCCACCCGCGACCTGAGTTCGGCGACGCCCTTTTCCTTTTCGTGAATCGCCATGGCAATGGACTTGAGGCTGGCGAGTTTTCTTGCCCTTTCATCAAAAGATTTCCTCTGGAGAGATTCTATTGCGCCGGCGAGCTCCTTCAGGTTCCCCCCGATTTCCCTGATCTCGTCCTTTAGGAGCAGCTTCGCCAAGGCAATGTTTTTCCAGTATGGCATCAAGTCGTTGGCAATCGCAGGCATTGCCTTGGAGCAGTACTCACGCACAGACTGCGGGGTTATTGATGTTGGAGGGCCGAGCTTCTGTGAGAGGCCTTTGAGCTGTCGGGAAAGATTCTTCTGCGAAGTTGATACTATCCGCCTGAAGGCCTCGTTGCCCTCCTTAAGGTCGATTTTCTGCGACTCGAGCAAGGAGGCGCTAGAGGAGAGCCTTGAGACAAGGTGTTTTATCTCCGCGAACTTGGCGGAAGCGAACTCCACAAGCCCTTTTTCCTGCGCCGCGAGTTCCTCATCGACTAGCTTTCCAGCTTCCTCAAGAGAGACCATCTGCACCTTTTTTTTGCCGCCGGAAAAAAATTCGGCTATATGCCACAGAAGGCCCATGGAATGATATGCATTGAAAACGGTTTTAAGGCGTGAGGTGCGGGCCGCGCGTTTCTTCCTCCAGCGGGAATGACGCCCTACCGATGTTCGCGTGAAGGTAATCGCTTATGACCCTGAAGTAGTGCCTAAAGAAAAACCGGAACATAGGATTCTCTCTTTGATAGCCCTTTCACATTACCGAGGAGTGTTTCTGCTAGCCTGCTTGCCTCATCTTCTGCCTCTGCCTTCGTGCCGAGGCTCTTGGACACCATCACAGTAACGTAAACCCGAAGGAAGCCTTTTGCTTCCGCGAGCGCCTTCCTGTCCGGAACGGATTCGCCGAGGGCCAGCTCGGCAGCCTCCCTCGCGGCGCTTCCTATTATTTCGCTTCTCTTTCCACCCGACTTGCGGAAATCCCCGAGCGGCCTTCCCATGGTTTCGGTGCGGAAGCCCATAAATCCCTTGAGCCTCTTCCGCGCTCGGAAACCAGGCGTGCCATCCTGTCGTACATCTGGCTGGAATAGTTCAGCTGCATGGCCGCGAAACCTGTGCCACAGCAGTATTGTCCGCGCCCCGGAAGCCCGTGCTGGTAAGGGCGAGGCTTGCCATCTTCCACAACTCACACCAGACATAGGTGGGGTCGAGGTTTCTTGCGACCTGCCTTTTTTCGAGCGCAAACTTCGCGCTCAGCGAGACAAGCACTCTTCCCTGTTCAGTGGTCAGGGCAGGGAGAGCTATAATATTCCGGAAAGCATTTATGGTGCCTATGGAGAGAAATGCAGAGTTCCGTGCAGCGAGAGATACTCACGGAGCCTGTGCCTCTCCATGGCTCCGGAACCCCTCGCCTCCACAATTTTCCTGAAGCGGAAGATTCTCGCCGCGGCGCTGGCAACATGGTCTTGTGGCATGCAATAATGAGCGCACGTGAGGTATAAATTCCTTCACCCGTACCGGCAACGACGCTCCAGGGGGCTTTAAAACACCTAATCGACAATTGTCCAGTATGCCCGGAACCTGGCAGGAAAAGATGGCGGAAATCGTGGAAGAAGCCAGGAAGCGCGACGACTTTGTCGTTGTGCATCACTATGATGCCGATGGATGTTCCAGCGGCGCGATAATGAACAAAGCCCTTTTGCGCGAGGGTAAGAAGGTCTCGAGGAAGTGGGTGAAACAGCTCTACAGGGAAACGATTGCCGAGATAAGGGGCCTTGGCAGGAATTATGTTTTCGTCGACTTCGGCTCGGGCCAGCTCGGCTACCTCAAGGAGGAGTTCGGGGAGAACCTCTTTGTTTTTGACCACCACCAGCGCACTGATGTTGGGCACCCACACCACTTCACTCCCTTCGAGTTCGGGATAAATGGCGGCACGGAAGTCAGCGCTTCTGGAATCGCATACCTCTTCGCGCGCACCCTCAACCAGAAAAACCTCGACCTCCTACCACTTGCCATTGTTGGCGCAGTTGGGGATGTACAGGACTTTTCAGGAAAACTGATTGGGCTCAATGCGGAAATTGTAAAGGAAGGCGCGGCCGCGGGACTAGTGAAGGTTGAGAAGGACCTGCGCCTTTATGGAAGGGTCACGAGGCCTCTCGTGCAGTTCCTCATGTACAGCACCTCGCCAATGCTGCCGGAGCTCACGGCCAACGAGGAGAACTGCAGGAAATTCCTGCAGGAGAACGGCATAAGGCTGAAGGAAGCATCTAGCAGCGCCAGAAATGGCTGTGGCACGATCGGGCATTCTGGAGACTACGGCGGCGAATTTTCGGGACAAGCGGGGGCAGAGGTAAACGGTGACGCTCATGCTGAAAGGTGGCGCACCTACATTGACCTTTCGCGGGATGAGAAAAGCTTGCTCGCGACAGCGCTCATACTTCACCTCCACAAGTTCCGCGTCCCGGAATGGAAAATCTCCGAGCTATTCGGCGAGGTCTACTCTTTCCCGGAGGAAGATGCGCACAGCCCGTGCAGCGAGGCGAAGGAGTACAGCACACTCCTCAATGCCTGCGGGCGCCATTCTTTTGCCGATGTTGGGGTAGAGGTCTGCCTTGGGAACAGGGGAGAGTTTTACTCCAGGGCGATTACATTGATGGCAGAGCACAGGAGACAGCTGCGCGAGGGTATAGAGTTCGTCCTTAAGAATGGCCTTAAGGAGGAGGAGGCGTTCTACTACTTCGATGCGGGCGGGAAAATCGGGGAATCGATTGTCGGGATTGTCGCGGGCATGCTCTACGGCTCTAACTTGATTGTCACCAACAAGCCAATCATCGCAATAGCACAAAACGAGGACGGTAGCCTGAAAATCAGCGGCAGGGCAACAAAGGACCTGGTGCACGCGGGCATCAACCTCGGCATCGCGTTCAGGGATGTATGCGCGGAAATAGGGGGTGGGAGCGAGGGCGGGGGGCACGCTGTGGCTGCCGGGCTTAAACTGGAGAAGAGGAACCTGCAGGCATTCCTTGAAAAGCTGAACGTGAAACTGGAGGAGCAACAGGGGAAAACAAAGTAGGCAAAAAAAATCGGGTGCCCAAAAAAACGTGTTCCGGCAGACACACCGTAATTCGTCAAATCCGCATAAACAGAATCTTTTTATAACACTCAAAACAATTAGTATATGGATGACAGGGATGGCGAGAAAGGCAAGGCTTGTCACGACACTTGCGACATTTCTGGTGCTGGCTGCGGCTGCGTATGCACAGACCGGCTTCCTGATATTCACGCAGGGTCAGCAGGCCATCGATGGCTACTTTGAGGGCGGAAAGCTCAAGCAGGAGCACTTAGACAAAATGAACGCACAGCTCAAGGAAGTTCCCAAGGAGCTGGTCTCGCTGTTCGGTAACAACAGAATCAACATTTACGTGACGCTCGACGACGGCTCCACTACCAGTTACTATACTGCCACGACAGGCGGGAGGGTCGCGGAAGTGCTGAAGGGCACTAAGGATGATGCCGACCTAGAGGTGAGGCTCCCGGAAAGCACCATAGACAGGATTGCCCTCTCGAAGGACCCTGTCGGGGAATTCCTCGGCGCTATGGGCGACGGTGAGATAAAGTACAGGGGCCTGACACCTGAAGGAGAGGCGAAAGGTATTATAGTGAACATCACCACTATGGTGGCCGGCTTCTTTAATGGCCTCTTCGATTTCATTGCCGGACTGTTCAAATGATTTTTTGGGATGCTACGCCCGCGAATTTATCGTAAATGTACCTTGTTTTAGTTGGTGTTGCTGCGATGAAAAAAATACGGTTCACAG
The DNA here is from genome assembly GCA_005239615.1 of archaeon. GTDB lineage: Archaea > Iainarchaeota > Iainarchaeia > Iainarchaeales > Iainarchaeaceae > CABMIU01. Next base: position 4,218 of record SBBR01000094.1, on the reverse strand, counting down.
ATGCGGGACAATTAGCGATAACCAGCATGGGCAAACTGGCCACGGCAAATTATTCCCGCTGGAAGCCTACTTGAAGTATATCCGACTGTGAGGGCGCTCTCCAAATACACAGGTACCGCCGCGGCTACGAGAAGGGCAAAGGCAGCGCTCAAGAAGCTGATGGCAAAAGAGGCCAAGACAAGCAAAAAAAGCCTGCCTGAAACGCCTGTTTATTCTACTTCCTTCGCCCCTATTTACTTGCCTTGCTTTTCTTCCCCTTCAGCGCCGCCTGTGCTGCTGCAAGGCGCGCTATCGGAACCCTGTATGGGGAGCAGCTCACGTTGTCGAGGCCAATCTCATGACAGAATTCCACCGAAGAAGGATCGCCGCCGTGCTCGCCGCAGATGCCGATGTTGATTTTCGGGTTTGCCTTACGCGCCGAGTCCACGCACATCCTCATCAGCGCCCCAACGCCGTTGCGGTCGATGCTCACAAAGGGATCCTGCTCGAGGATTCCCTTGTTTAGGTAGTCCTTGATAAACTTGCCTGCATCGTCCCTCGAGAAGCCGAGGGTTGTCTGGGTGAGGTCGTTAGTGCCGAAGGAGATGAAGTGAACTTCCTTCGCGAGCTCGCCTGCCACAACGCAGGCGCGCGGAACCTCAACCATCGTGCCCACCTTGTATTCTACCTTTCCCTTCACGCCGAGCCTCTTTGCAACATCCTCCACAACGCCCTTCTGGTCCAGGAACTCCTTCACGTTGCCTACCAATGGAATCTCTATTTCCGGGCGGGCGACAACGCCTTCCTTCTCCACGTTGAGCGCTGCCTCGAATATTGCCGTTGCCTGCATCTCAGTGATTTCCGGATATGTGATTCCGAGGCGACAGCCCCTGTGGCCAAGCATCGGGTTGAACTCGTGCAGCGAGGAAGAAATTGCCTTCACCTTTTCTAGAGTGGTGCCCATCTCGGTTGCGAGCTCCTGCATGTCGCTTTCCTCCTTCGGTAGGAACTCGTGGAGCGGCGGGTCGAGCAGCCTTATTATAACGGGCAGACCGTCCATCACCCTGAAGATGCCCTCGAAGTCGGAGCGCTGGAAAGGCAACAGCTTAGCAAGAGCCTTCCTCCTGTCTGCCTCGGTGCGCGAGAGAATCATCTCCCTCACTGCCTTTATCCTCTCGCCCTCAAAGAACATGTGCTCTGTCCTGCACAGGCCCACGCCTTCCGCGCCGAAGTCGCGCGCGACCTTGGAGTCATGAGGAGTGTCGGCATTAGTCCTCACTTCAAGGCGCCTGAAGGAATCCGCCCACTTCATGAGTATGCCAAAGGAGCCTGAGAGTGTGGGCTCAACCAATGGCACCTCGCCCCTGAACACCTCTCCTGTCGCGCCATCAATCGAGATGAAGTCGCCTTCCCTGAACTCGATGTTCTTCGCAGGCACGCTGAACCTTCCGTGCTCCTCGCTCACGGTTATTTCCTCACATCCGGCAACGCACGGCTTGCCCATGCCTCGGGCGACAACTGAGGCGTGGGATGTTTTTCCGCCTCTTGACGTAAGAAATCCTTTAGCCACATTCATCCCTTCAATGTCTTCCGGGCTTGTCTCGGTACGAACTAGTATCACTTTCTCACCGTAGCCAGCTAACTCGGTCGCCCTCTGCGAGGTAAACACCACCTTGCCGACGGCCGCGCCTGGGGAAGCTGCAATCCCTTTTGCAATGGTCTCGGCGAGCGCCTTGGCCTTCGGGTCGAGCTGCTTGTGCAGGAGCTGGTCGAGCTGTTCCGGCTTTACGCGCAGCACAGCCTCCTCCTTTGAAATCATGCCATCTTTTGCCATGTCAACCGCAATTCTCACTGCCGCATGCGCAGTGCGCTTGCCGGCGCGTGTCTGGAGCAGATAGAGCTTGCCCTTCTCGAAAGTGAACTCGAAGTCCTGCATGTCGCGATAATGCTTGTCGAGCTTCTCGTAAATCCTCACAAGCTCCTTGTACATCTTCGGGTGGGTTTTCTTCATATCATCAATCGGCAGCGGTGTCCTTATTCCCGCAACCACATCCTCGCCCTGCGCGTTCAAGAGGAATTCCCCATAATGTTCCTTCTCGCCGTTGGCTGGGTTGCGCGTGAAGGCAACGCCTGTTCCTGAATCATCGCCCATGTTGCCGAAGACCATAGCCTGCACGTTCACTGCTGTGCCTGCATCGCTGCGCAGGTTGTGGATGCGCCTGTAACTTATTGCCCTGGCGGAGTTCCATGACTCGAAGACAGCATTGATGCTCATCTCCAACTGCTTGAGTGGTTCAGTGGGAAAAGAGGAGCCCTTCTCCTGCATAACTATGCCCTTGTACTTCTGCACCAATTCCCTGAGGTCCTGCGCGGTGAGGTCGGTGTCCGACTTGGTGCCCTTCTCATGCTTCATGGCGTGGAGGGCCTGCTCGAACTTGGAGTGCTCTATTCCCATAACCACATCGCCGAACATCTGTATGAAACGCCTGTACGAGTCCCACGCTGACCGCTCGTTTTTTGTGAGCTTTGCAAAGCCTTCGACAGTATCGTCATTCATGCCGAGGTTCAGCACGGTATCCATCATGCCTGGCATCGACACATAGGAGCCGGAGCGGACCGAAACGAACAAAGGATTTTTCTTGCTGCCCATTTTCTTGCCCATCTTCCTTTCGAGCCTCGCGAGCGCCTTCCTGATTCCCGCCTCGAGGCCTTGCGGCCACTTCTTGTTCTTTGCATAATACTGCTTGCATGCATCGGTAGTGATTGTGAAGCCGTAGGGCACGTGGAGGCCAGTGTTCGTCATCTCCGCGAGCTGCGCCCCCTTGTTGCCAAGCAGGAATTGCGCGCTTTCGGTATTCGGAGTCTTTGACCCATCGAACATATACACGAACTTTGCCATAAATCTGTACCTCAGCCTCGATAGCTTGAGAATTCCAGCCTGAAAAGGTTTGAAAACAACAGTTTCGGCTGTTGGGTAACGACGGTTATTCCCTCTGCGAGGGAATAAGCCGTACACTGCTGTATTACTGCCGTGAACCGTGTCCCAGACCAAATGGCTTGAAGACTTCAGCCTGAAAAGGTTTAAAAAAGAGAAGAACAGCCACGGAAAAAAGGCCTGCACGGGCGTATGTGCAAATGGCTAGTCGTCGAGCGGGCTATACGCCCTGCCAGTGTTTTCGTTCCACAATCGCCTCAGCCTGACCCTTTCCTGCTCGACCAGTTTTGGGTCTATTTTGTGGCCACTGGGCTCTTGGTGTGCCAGTGCCTTGTCGCCTTTCAGATGGATCACGTCAGCTGCGCCAATTTCATGGCGCGGGGTCCTCCTTAAGTTCGGTGGCATGGCACTAATGAGGGCGAAGTGGTATTTATAGCCAGCGGCACACAGGAGGTTGCCGGCGGGCCGTGCAGGCCCAAGGTTTTTTCGCGATTGAACCGAAGCCAAAAAAAATGGCGGAAAAATCGTGCCAGAAAGGTGCGTGGCACGAGCCAGCGGATTTGGGATTATGGCCTCACAGTGAATTCGAACGAAACCCCGGCAAGGTGGTAGAAGATGCCGTGCTTGTTCTCTACCCTCTCGAACTCACGCACTATGGTCACGCCTGAATCGTATGCCATAGGGAAAGCAATTGTCCTGGCCGAGGGCCTCTCCTTGAACGCCCTTTTCACAGCCTGAAAAAGCGGGTCGCGCTTCGAGAGGAACATCTCAGGGGAAAGCTTCAGGCCTGTTTCCTTCTTCACTAACGCCCAATCCGGATGGCCTTGTATGGCCTCAGGAGTGGAGACGTTGAGCCTGACATAGCCCCCTATGACCTTGTAAATCGGGCCTTTCTCGCCCGTGCCGATTTTCTGGACGCTGAGGCTGAAGCTCGTGCCAAAGGCCGGAGAATCCTTTTTAACCACCAGAACGTCGCGCGGGTTCGCATCCCTGAGAGCCTTGCTGATTGCCCTTCCGAGTTCGCTTTCGCCATTTATTCTTGGCCTCATGCCCTGCCTTGTGTTGAGCCACTGAAAAACATTGATGGGCCCATCAAACCTCAGCACGTGGACGGACTTTTTCGGCTTCAGGCGGTTTCGCTCTGCCGCGTGATGGACATTGGACCTTGCCATTGGAGGCCTGTTGCGGGATTTGTTTCCATATAGCATCTATGAAAACCCCTTATATTTGTATACCGTATTTTCACCTAATTATTGCCTTTTTGGACAGCCATCTATCCGTACATGAAAGCTTACACAAGGGTG